>JAEUSO010000408.1 GCA_016788605.1 Candidatus Kapaibacterium sp.
GGGTGAACGGATTGCTTGATGTTTGAACTGTTGTATTCGAACCGCTGCCGATGCGATACACAAGCGTCCACGGACCCTGACCAGTGAAGGTGAAGTTCACAGCCGCTTGCTGACCCGGGCAGATATTCGCCGACGGAGTTGAGATGGCAACGGTCGGAGCTGCCGCCGTGTTCACCGTTACAGAACCCATCGTGGTTTCGCAGCCCGATGCATTCGTACCGCGAACAGTATAGGTTGTCGTTCCCGTAGGTGTAACCGCCCAAGCAAGATTGCCCGGACCGCTTTGCGCCGTGCCAACCTGGGTTGTGCCGTTGAACACGCGATATGTTACGCCTGATTGTGAATTAGCAATCTGTATATTAACCGACTGACCTGAACATGCTGTTGAGGACGATACGGTCGGTGTGATTGCATTCGGTTTTGGACGAACTGTTGTGCAAATCGTATTCACCCGTTCGCAGCCGGCTGATGTGCGCTCTACCACACGGATAGTAGCACAGTATTCAGGATTGCCGCTGATAGATGCAGGGAATGTAACCTGATAACGTGTGTTTGAGAGTTGTTGAGTTGTTACACCGGTATAGTTACAAATGACCGACCATGTGAACGTGTTACCCGATGTGTTGTTCGGCACAGTGTACACTTTGGTCTGACCGTAGCATGCGCTGTTTGGCGAGCCGTCTTCCGAGTTGATTGTTTGCGGAGCCGGTGTTTGCTGTACAGTTACCGAAACAGAGCCGCTTGGCGATGCCGAGCATCCGCCCGCAGTTACCGATACGATGGAGTAAGTCGTGTTCACACTTGGCGCTACGCTGATTGTGTGCGTTGCACTGTTTTGAATGCCAACACTCCGGTCAATCGGCGAGCCGCCCGCAGGTTGCTCACGATACACGAGAGTCCAACTGCTTGTGCTTCCGCTTGTAAGCGTGAATGTTACATTCTGCGTTCCGCCTGAACATACCGTACCACCGCCTGTAATTGTTGCATTCACACCCGATGTCACCGTAATGGCAACCGAGTTGGATGTGTCGCGGCAACCCGCATTGTTTGTAACAATCACACGATAGTTATACGTGCCAGCCGTAAGTCCCGCAGGAACATCATAGTTCATACTTGTTCCATTGCTTGCAACGTTCGAGCCGTTCACCTGCCATTGATAGGTTGCAAACGCTCCGCCTGCTGTTGTCAGTTGCGGACGGTTTGATGATCCGCTACAGAATGAAGTGAATGATGCTTGGATTGTTGCATCAGGTTTCGCACCAACCGTTATCGTAATTGTTTGAGTTGATGTTGCTGTGCATCCGTTCTGCGTTACACGAACACGATACACATACGTGCCCGGTTGCAAGGTCGTCCACGGGATTACATACGGGTTGCTTGTTGCGCCGCTGATGTCCGTGCCGTTCACCGTCCACTGATAGCTGCTGAAGCTACCCGTCTGCAAGCACGGCTGTCCAATGTTACCCGGTGTTACCGGATTGCCAAAGCACCAGCTCAGCGTTGTTGTACTGCCACCGTTCACGATACTGATGTTCGGGTTCGGTGCTGACGTGATTGTTACAGGGAACTCGTTCGACACATCCGAACAACCGCCAACCGTTACACGCACACAGTACAGGAAGCTGCCTGTCGCTGTCGTCGGGATTGTAAATGTTGCGTTCGTCGCGCCGCTTATCGGCTGACCTGCGAGTAACCACTGATATCCTGTGATACCGCTTGTCGGTTGTGTTACAATCAATACGCCGCCCGTTGCACCTTGGCAATACGTTACGCTTGTTGCGCTTGTGTTACCTTGCAATGCAATCCGTGAATCCGGTGCCGCCGTTACTGTTACCGTCACTGCACTTGATGTATCACGACATCCGCCACAGTGTGCTATCACACTGTACTGGTATGTACCCACGCTCAAGCCGCTCGGTATCGAATACGTTGCATTCGTCGCGCCACTGATTGTACTTCCGTTGCGCAACCACTGGTATGTTCCTGTTGAACTGCCACAGCCGTTGATTGACGATGTCAAGGTCGGGCGTGTTGTTGCTGTTGAGCAGACGCTCACACTTGTGCCGCCACCTTGTACGCTTGCCGTTACCGTTATACCGGTTGTTACCGTTATCGTAATTGTTTGAGTTGATGTTGCCGTGCATCCG
>JAEUSO010000409.1 GCA_016788605.1 Candidatus Kapaibacterium sp.
TTTTCAACAAACCAAACTTTATGCTAATAGTATTGGTCCAAGATTGTTTCTTGAAAAGAATCTTGTATTATGATCATACGCTGGTTCATACCCACAGTAAAAGATTTGTGTATTTAATTTTTCGGCAAGAATGATAGACCATTTTTGTAGTCCTAATACCGTCTCATTATTGTTGAGATCACTACTTTCAAAGTGTACGTTAATATCGTAAGTATCGTTGTATTTTAACAGTTGAACCCCCGGATGTTTAAATACGACTTCCTCAATAACTATTTGTGAGAAATTAAAATAAAACGAACCATCAGGTACAGCAGTTATTGTTTCATAGAGATAATCAAAAGTTAATGTACTTAGTTCTGGAGTAAGGTAATCAACAGTACAGTTGTAGGAGATCAATTCAGAGTTATAGATTGTTTCCATAATGAAATCAATTGATTTATCTAACCGAACAGATTCAAAAACAATTTCTATGATATCACTTTGTTCATTCATAAAATTCAAGTTAACTCCCATGCGTTTATATCAAACACTCACTTCGGCTTTCCCGCCTACTCCTCAACATAATCAAGATTCTTTCCATACGTGTCGGGCAGGAGTACCGTGCTGATTACCGCAGCACACCACACCACGATTCCCGTCAATGCCAAACTCTCGGTGAGTGTAAGCCCGAACGCGCCCTGCATCCATTGGCGGAACGGGATAAGCAGCGTTACCGCGCCGCGCATGAAGTTGGTAACCGTGGCAGTAACAAGCACACGCACGTTCGTTCCGAAATGCTCGGCGGTGGTGGTGACAAATACGGATAAGTAACCGCAGCCCAAGCCCATCAGCAGCGACGACACATATAACTGCATGGACGCGCCGATGCACAGAAAATGATAGACCGTTGCGCCGACGGCAAACGCCATAAAACCAAGCAAGACATACTTGCGGCTTTGCAGCAGTTGGCTCAGCACGCCGCTCGTCAAATCGCCGACGGTAATCCCGGCTTGAAACAGTATAAAACAGAGCGAGAGTTTCAGTCCTGCTATTCCGTGCTGTGTTGCGATTTCGGGTGTGAGTGTTATCAGCAAGCCCACGCTGTACCATATCGGAACGCCCGTCAGAATGCAAGCGATATACGTGAGCAACAGACGCGGCGACCGCAGCAACACCACAAACGACCCGCGCCGGATGCCTTCTGTTTTTGTGCGGCGGAACATTCCCGTTTCCATGCTTTTCATCCGCAGCAGCAGCAAGCCCAATCCAACAACTCCCGCTGCGATGAATGCCGTTCGCCACGGTATGTAATCCGAAACCAAACCCGCGCTTACCGCACCGAGCGCGCCAAGCGTTGCCACAAGGATTGTTCCGTAGCCGCGGTGCTCAACCGTCATGCTCTCGCTGACCAATGTGATGCCCGCGCCAAGTTCGCCAGCCAATCCCACGCCCGCCAAAAAACGGATGACGGCATAGACACCGGTATCGGTGATAAAACCGTTGGCGATGTTGGCAACCGAGTATAAGAGTATCGAGGCGAAGAGCACCGACACGCGCCCGAATTTATCGCCAAGAACACCGCTAAGAATCCCGCCAATCATCATACCCGCCATCTGCACCGAAAGGATAAACTCGCCCGTGCGGGTAAGGTCTGCGCCCGATAAACCAAGTTCACGCAAGCTGGGAATGCGATAGACATTGAAGAGGAAGAGGTCGAACGCATCTATGAAAAAACCGAGACCGGATGCAATGACGGCGATATTGAAGGGCGAGCGGTGAAGCGGCGCGGCGGACGATTCCATAAGCGTAGCTAAGTGTTGGTGTGTTGTTCTGCCGCAACGCAGAGCGAGAGGCGGCTCTGCGTCAAAGTTACAATGATTCGCGGAAGTTACACATGTGCGCGAAAGGGTGCGGCGGTGCTATCCTTTCAACTTATCCAACAGGTCGTTCAGTTGGCGTGCTTCTTTATTGGTCAGGGCATGTGCGTAACGCTCCAACGCTTCCTGGTCGCGGTCAATTTCTTCGAGCAACGCCAGCCCTTTCTTGCTGATGACCACATCCACGCGGCGTTTATCGTTCTTGCACGGTTTCTTTTCAACCAATCCCTTACTTATCATTCTATCCACAATGCGCGAGGTATCGGGTGCGCGGTCAATCATGCGCTC
>JAEUSO010000040.1 GCA_016788605.1 Candidatus Kapaibacterium sp.
GCTGTTTAGAAAAGAAGTCCACCGTTGTTTCGCCAAAAACACGTGAGTTAATCAGCTCTAATCCGCTATGCGAAATGATGCTCTCGAAATTACTTCGTTCAACAATCAGCATTCCATCCTGTGCAAGAGCATTCGTATCGGCGATAGTGCCGACAATGCGCCCTGCGATGCGGAGAGGATACGGCGGGTCGGTAAAGATGAGATGGAATGATTCGCGTTGTACAGTTGAGAGAAAATCAAATGCATCGGCATGGATGATAGTGTACCTCACGGAGTCGGGACATATTTCTGATAGAGTGGCACGAAGCCATCGAATAACCTTGGGATTCTTTTCTACGAAAGTGCAATGTGATGCACCACGACTCAATGCCTCTAATCCAAGTGCGCCGCTTCCGGCACAGATGTCGCAGACCGCCGCACCCTCAATATCGAAACGCGAAGAAAGGATATTGTATATTGTTTCACGTGCAGCGTCAAGCGTCGGACGCACCCCGTCGGGCAGTCCCGCAGGCAGCCGCCGCCCTTTCCATTCACCAGAAATAATTCGCATCGAAAACGCAGTTGGTTGAAATACAAGTGTGAATGCAGATGGAAGTACATCCATCCGGGAAACGAAAATACCGCACTGTGCGTTAGTACGGCGGATTCAAAAAACGTATCACCAAAACATCAGCATAGAATTATGAATAGAAAAGAGTTTCTGCGTAAGGGATTGCTTGGCACGGCGGTATTCACAGCAACCGGTGGTGTTGCCCATGCACTGACAAACAAGATTGATGAATTGAAAGAGCTGGAAGTCGTCGGCTTTAACCATATTCCTAACGCCGAAACCGAGAGTACGCCCGATTCCGTTCTCCACCGTGCGGCGACACGCGGCAATGCAAATCACGGTTGGCTCAATTCGCACCATACCTTCAGCTTTGCAAACTATTACAATCCCGACCGTATGCACTTTGGTGTGCTGCGTGTATTGAACGACGATACTGTGCAGGGTGGTATGGGATTCGGCACGCACCCGCATGACAATATGGAGATTATCAGCATCCCGCTTGAAGGCGACCTTGAACACAAGGACAGCATGGGCAATGTGGCGGTGATTAAGAACGGTGATGTGCAAGTGATGAGCGCGGGTACTGGGATTACCCACAGCGAATACAACCGGAATAAAAACCGTGATGTGAAGTTCCTCCAGATTTGGCTCTTTCCAAAGGCGAGTGGTGTGAAACCGCGGTACGACCAGATAACGTTGAACCGTGCAGATCGCAAAAACAACCTGCAACAAATTCTTTCGCCAAATCCGAATGACGCAGGTGTGTGGATTCATCAGGATGCGTGGTTTCATTTGGGAACGTTCGATAAGGGATTTTCAACACCGTATGCCATCCGCAAGCAAGGCAACGGTGCGTATGTGTTTGTCATAAAAGGCAGTGTATCAGTGAACGGACAGGAATTACAGCAACGCGACGGATACGGTGTGTGGAATACCGCGTCACTTGATATTACCTCGCTGAGCGCAGGTGCGGAAATACTGATCATGGATGTGCCGATGATGGCATAGCGTCCGTTCCGATAGAAGAACAGACCGCACACGGGTGTTGGTATTGCACGGCATAACGGATACTTTTTCCATTCGACTGTGAATCACACAGTAGTTTCGGCTGTTCTTGCAATGAACCATGCGGAGTTGCTACCACGGTTCTCAATCGTTATATCCAAAGAACACCCATGAAGTTTTACCAACTCTGCATTGCCGTCGTGGTAGCGGCAATGACATTTGTTTCCATAACATCTGCGGAAGAATGGAAACCCACCGACGGTCCGCATGGCGCAGTTACACAAGGGTTTTTCACACACGGCGCGTCGTGTTATTCGCTCATCAACAGCAGGTTGTACCGCCACACGGCGCAAGGATGGGAGCCGATGGGCATCGCATCAACAACAAAGTTTGTTTCGTTTCGCGGCTCGATGTGCGGCATCGGCTATAATTCAACAACCTACCAAAAAGAACTCCTTCAATCAACCGACGAAGGCAAAACATTTACTGCAACCGCATTGCCCGAATATCTGCAAGGCGATGTCATGCTTCAAGCAGGTAGCGCGAAACTCTATGCAATGGACAACGGTCGGCGGGACATCTATACCTCGACCGACGGCAAGGAATGGGTGAAGTCAATCACCGCGCCCGACTCAATCATCACCTTCAACCAATGGGTTGTTGTGAATGATGTCATTGTGGTGACAAGCGGCTTTCAACCCGGTGTGTGGTTGTCCACCGATGGCGGCGCAACATTCAGCAAACTGCCCGGCATGGAAACAGGAACCGGTGTGGCACTCTTCGCCGCCGGACCGTATCTCGGAATTTCATCGAATACCTCGCTGCTGCTTATCAAGAACGCCGACTTCACGAATGTCGGCATCATCTTCGGCTCGTCTGTACCAACAACGGCGGTAGCATGGGATGGCACACATGTTATCGCACGGGTAGGAAATACCATCCGCCGGATTATCATCAATCAGCAGGGCGTGCTGACAGGCGTAGAATTGGTCTATAACGCATTGGATAATGCAACCGACGTTCTCGCCACAACGAACGGCACAATCTGCCGCGCCCGCTATAATGCGCTGTGGGCGACAAACGATGTCGGCACGACATGGAGGAAGATGCCCTTTGATATGAACGCACAAAGCATTACCGCAATAACCGCATCCGGCTCGACGGTTTTTTGTAGCACAAGCGAGGGGCTTTATCGCACCACCAATGGAGGCACGTCGTGGGTGCTCTTCAATAAATCCGGCAACGAGTTCACGCCCGCCGAAGGTATCACCGAAGAAAACCGCGATGTGGAAAGCTACTTTGCCGTTACCAAGTTCGGCGAAAGCAAAGGCAATCTCCTTGGATTTGTGAACGGCGGATTCGGAGCAACCGATGGCAGCATTGTTGTCAGCACCAATGGCGGCGCATCATGGAGAAAACTCCCTAACTTATATGAGAACAGCTTCGCATCGGATACGAAAGACATGGTGGCAACACCAAACGGCGTGTTTGCATGTGCGTGGTATATCCACAGCACACATGGCGGCGGACCCGGACGCTGGGCAACTGGCGGTATCATGCGTTCGACCGATGGAGGCGTGACGTGGCGCGCAGCAAACAACGGCTTGCCCGCTCGCGATGTACCGGTTCCGACCTCACACCTTGCAGCAACCAATACCACACTCTTCGCATGGACGGTGGAAGGAATGTTTCGCAGTATCAATAATGGCGACTCGTGGCAACCGGCAAGCAGCGGATTGAATCCGCAACTCGACTTTGTAACTGCTCTTGTCGGACATGAAAATGTCTGCTATATGATAAAATCTGGTGGTGGAATTATGACCATGACTGACGGCGAATCAACATGGACATCGGCAACACTTCCCGCTAGCGGATTATCATTGATGAAAGCGGGTGCTAAACTCTTCGCTATGAAGTATGAGAATGGTACACTATTGATGTACCGGAAAACTGCAACAGGATGGGACGATGTCTCGAATGATTATATGTTCGACCAGACAATTACCGGTCTTGCTGAATCCGGCGGGGCGGTGTTTGCCGGAACAAGCCGCGCAAGTGTGTGGCGCAAAGGAAGTACGGTAGTATCATCGGTGGCGGATGGCGAAACAGCGGACAACGTCATGCTCGTGATGCCCAATCCCGCAGTCGCACAAGCAACCGTAACGCTGCCTGCAATGCGCGGCGGCGGCACATATACTGTTAGCGATATGAACGGGCGTGTTGTGATGAACGGAACAGTTGCCGACGGAACAAACGTATTCACATTCCCAACTGCCGGGCTTGCCGCCGGTTCGTATAGCGTCCATATCACCGATGGCAGTGCTGCGTTGAATGGAGTCACATTTGTTGTTCTGCGTTAAGCGGCGGATTGCTCAAATACAGGAGGCAAGGATGAAGGGGCGATTGTTGGATTGCCCCTTTTTCGTGGGTGGGATAACGCTATGATTTCTCCGCCGCCCACCCGTCGAAAATGCGGGAGAGAATGTCCGCACCGTCGGTAAGTGCTGCTGGTCCGGGCTGAAGGATAATCGCCGAGTGAATCTCGTGCATTCTGTGTTCCGCTATCGCGGGAATCGCCGACCAACCCTCGCGTGCAAGAACTTTCTCTTTCTTGAATCCTTTGCCGCACCATGATGCAAGCATAATATCGGGCGCACGCCTGATGACCTCGCTATTATCGGCAAGAATGCGGCGTTTCGCATCGGGGAAGTGGCGGTTCTCGGCAAAAATGTCAATCCCACCGCAAAGGTCAATCAACTCACTGACCCAGCAAATGCCTGTTATCAGCGGGTCGTACCATTCTTCAAAATAGACACGCGGTTGAAGCGGGCGAAGGGCGGCGCGGCGACGGTGTGATTCCAATCCTTTCATCAATGTTGCGGTGTATTCCTCGGCGTGTGCAGACCTGCCGACTAATGCGCCAAGCCGCAGAATCATGGAGAGGATGCCTTCAACGCTGCGGTGGTTAAAGCACACAACTTCGATTCCTTGTTTGATAAGTTCAGCACAGATGGGTGCTTGTAAGTCGCTCCACGCAAGCACAATATCGGGCTTGAGGTCAAGGATTTTTTGGAAGTTGGCATCGAGGTACGTGCTGACTTTCGGCTTGGTTTTGCGAGCTACGGCGGGGCGCACCGTAAAGCCCGAAATCCCCACAATCAAATCATCCGCCCCAAGCGCGTACAACGTTTCGGTGGTCTCTTCGGTAAGGCAGATGATGCGCGATGGCAGCGATGGTCGGAGCGGTGATAAAGTCATTGAGCGTGCAGCAGAGTACATAAGGTGATGATTTGCTGCAAAGCTACGGCGCGGGTGCAAACGTAAAGTGAACCACATCGGTGGCATACCCGCCCGCCGAGCGGTAGAACTCAAGTGCGTGTGCATCTTCACGGTCGGCTTGCACATACACATCCGCCGCACCGATACGTGCGGCATATCTGCGTAGCTCAACCATCAATGCCCGCCCGATACCACGACGTTGATAGTCCGGCATAACGCCAAGATCATAGATATAGACCGTCGGTTGTTGGGATGAATACATCTGTAGTGTGAATGCCGTCAGTGCGCCGGTTACGTTCCCGTCGAGTTCGGCAACAAGAACATGAAAATGCTGCTGACGAAGCTGCGCCAAAAGATAATCGCCGGAGGGCATGGTAAAGTCCTCCCATTCGAAGACATGCTCGAAGATGCGGAGTACCGACTGAAATGCCGCAAGACCGCCCTCGTCAAGAAACCGGACGCTGATTTCGCTGTTCATGCTGTTCAATATCTGATTATTGAAAGGCGTAATATACGCCAAAGGGAATCGTGAATTTGCCACAAGCGCAGCCCGACACTATCTTCGTGGCGTAACTCTTTTCGTGCTGTATCGGTCAGAGCCGCCGACACATATTTATACAAACACACACAATGAAAACACTCACCGCCGCCGTTACCATGCTCTGTGCCGCAGCAGCATTTGTTGTATTTGGCGGCAGCTCGCAGCAGCAGCAACCCGCCGAGAAAGAAGCAAACCGGTATGTACCGAACGAAGCATTCGGCTTTGGCGAAAAGCTCGACTACCGCGTGGGCTATAAATTCATCACCGCAGGCAATGCAAGTTTCGAGGTCATGCCCAAGCCCGCCACGGTGAACGGCAGGCAATGCTACGACATCCGATTCGAGGTGCGCTCGTTGGAAAGTTTGGAATGGCTCTACAAAGTGCGCGACCGCTACCGCACTGTGATGGATGTGAACGGCATTTTCCCGTGGGAGTTCGAGCAAAGCATCCGCGAGGGCGGATACAGCCGCGATGTGAAAGCGAGTTTCGACCAAGTGAACCACGTGGCGAAAACCACCGAAGGCGAATACAAGATTACGCCCTACATCCACGACATCGTTTCGGCGTTTTACTATATCCGCACACAAGACCTGCGCCAGTACTCGAATAACAGCATCATCCCGCTCCGCAACTTTTTCGACCGCGAAAGCCACGACTTAGGCGTGAAAATCCTTGGCAAGCAAACGGTGGAAGTTGCGGCAGGGAAATTCAAGTGTATTGTTATCGAGCCGCTGATTAAAGACGGCGGTTTGTTCAAAAGCGACGGGCGCATCCTTATCTGGCTCTCGGACGACGACCGCAAAATCCCCGTTAAGGTCTCCTCGAAAATCCCTATCGGCACGATTGACGCAGAGCTGACGGGCTACCGCGGATTGCGCGGCGACCTCCGCTCGAAAGTCGAGTAAGCAGAGCACATTCAACAACGGACTATCACACAACCACCATTATGATTCGCATACTTATTCTTTGTGTCGCAGTTCTGACCGCAACAACCGCACGGGCGCAGGACGACGCTGCATCATTGCACGGGGCAATCGCAAAGCAACTCAGTTCCGCAACGGCATTGCAAGCCGAGGTGATAACAGCCCAAGCGGGAGGGACTGTTATTATCAGTGCAAAGCGTAGCAACAAGTACGTGATTGACGCGCCGTCGCGCTCGATTATCTGCAATGGAAAAGACGTGTGGAATCTCGACAAAGTCAAAAGAACAGTGGTGGTATCGAACTACAAGGCGGGCGGACTCTCTATCGAAAAACTCTTCATGGATGTGATAGCGCAATACAAGCCCGTTGCACTCAAAACCGTGAACAACTCCACACTCGGCGCAATGTATTCGCTGCAATTAGAGCCGGGCGGCGCACCGCTCTTCGGCGTGAAGGCAATCACACTGGGCATTGATAAAAAAACAAAAGCCATACGCAGCATCTCCGTACAAAGCGATCAGGGGAAACAGGAATGGACGGTACGCTCGCTGAAGACCAATATGCAACTCAGCGACGCGGTGTTCACCTACACGGCGCGCAAGGGAGTGGAAGAAATAGACATGCGTGACTAATCGCCGCCCATAAACAACAGACACAACAACGGGGAGATAACCATATGAACCAACTACATGCAATGCGGGACTACAACTACTGGGCAAATACCCGCACCCTTGCAACCATCGAAGCGGCGGAGAACGCCGAGCCGAAAATCCTTGAACTCTTTTCGCACATCATGAACGCCGAACTGGTTTGGATGGCGCGGATGAAACAGAGCGAATCGTTGCCGCCATGGCAACTGCACACGCTTGAGGAATGCCGCAACCTGATGGAGAAAAACAACGACGAATACACCGAGTTTCTTGCGTGGTTGCGCCCCGACGAACTGAAGCGCGAACTCACCTTCACCGACTCGCGCGGCGGCACGCACAGTATGGTCATGCGCGACATTTTTACCCACGTGTTCAATCACGGAACATACCATCGCGGACAGATTGCGCTGCTGCTGCGCCGTGGCGGCGATGAACCTGTCGGCACCGACTACATGCTGTATGCACGGACAGCACCGAAGGCGGGATAATTGAGAGATGTTTTTACAGTATTTTCCCGTCCTGTCAAGTGCTACACTTTACAGCTTTCATACTATGCGCGTCAAAAGTATTTCCCGTTCTGTCAAGTGCTACACTTTACAGCTTTCATACTATGCGCGTCAAAAATCTGCCCGGACTGATAACTTATGTTTTACAGTATCACTCCCGCCACTGCCTGCGCCACACGCTGACCGTCCATTGCGGCGGAGATAATACCGCCCGCGTAGCCCGCACCCTCGCCGCAGGGAAAGAGGCGTTGCGTTGAGATATGCTCAAGCGTGTCGTCGCGACGCGGGATTTTTACCGGCGACGACGTGCGCGACTCCACTCCCACGACAACAGCATCATTCGAGAAATATCCTTTCATCCGCTTGCCGAACAGCGGTAGTGCGCGCTGCAACCGTTTGCCTATCTGCGGCGGAAGAATCTCGTGCAGCGGTGCGGAGTGCAAACCCGGAATGTACGAGCAATCAGGCATGGATACCGAGGTCTTGCCGGTTGCAAAATCAACCACGCGCTGTGCAGGTGCGGTTTGCGTTTCATCGCCGCCGGCGGCAAAGGCAATGCGCTCAAGTTCCTGCTGATAAGCCAATCCGGCAAACACGCCGTGGCTGGCGTACTGCTCAAGGTCGCCGTGGGTGATTTCCACCACCATGCCGGAGTTGGCAAAGCGCGAATCGCGGCGGCTCATGCTCATCCCGTTCACAACGGTTTCGCCCGGAGCGGTGGCGGCGGGAACGATCAATCCGCCCGGACACATGCAAAACGAATACACACCGCGGTTATCAATCTGCTCCGCCACGCGGTAGCTCGATGCAGGCAGGAAGCGGCTTCGCGGATTCTGCCGGTATTGAAGGTCGTCAATCAACGATTGCGGGTGCTCGATGCGGACACCCATTGCAAAGGGCTTTGCCTCGATGGTAACACCGCGCCGGTGGCACAGGTGGAACACATCCCGCGCCGAGTGTCCGGTGGCAAGGATAACGGCATCGGCGGTCAGTTCTTCCACACCGTTCACCACAACGCCGCGCATCACGCCGTTCTCAATCAGGAAGTCCGTCACGTGCGAATCAAAGCGCACCGTACCGCCAAACCGCTCGATGGTCTCGCGTATCGCGCTTACTACGCCCGGCAGTTTGTTCGAGCCGATATGCGGGTGCGTTTCCACAAGAATATCGGGTGTTGCACCATGCTCGACAAGTTGGCGCAGCGGCTTGCGAATATCACCACGCTTCACCGAGCGCGTATAAAGTTTACCGTCGGAATACGTTCCCGCGCCGCCTTCGCCGAAGCAATAATTTGAATGCGGATTGACAATGCCGAACTGCTGGATGGCACGCAGGTCGCGCCGCCGCGCACGCACGTCTTTGCCACGGTCAAGCACTACAGGCGTAATGCCAAGTTCAATCAGTTCAAGTGCGGCGAAATATCCGGCGGGTCCTGCACCCACGATAATCACACTCCTATCGCCACGCGGCGTTTTGTAACGCGCACTCACGGGCGGCTCGGATGCGGGAAGCTCGCCCGCAAAAACCTCCGCGCCAATCACCACAACCGGCGAGCGACCCCGCGCATCAATCGAGCGGCGGCGCAGCACAACACTCACATCGGGCGCATCGGCGGGCAGCGAAAGTTTGGCAACCGCCGCAGCACGGACGGCGGCTTCGTCGTAGCCCTCTTCGGGCGCAAGTTTCAGTTCAATGCTCTGTTTCATACGTTGGGGGGGAACGGAGTTATCGTTCAATACAATGCTGCAAAGATAGGGCGCGGGAGTTCCGCGCCATACGGCACCGCGCCTTGTCGCTCCGCCCCGTGCCTCCCGCTGCCGGAAAGCGCAGCCCGCCCTTGCCCAAGCGTTGTGGCGTTATGCTTCCAACCAATACCCTTATTGTATCACTCCGCCCCGCCGCCAAAGAAGAAAAGCCCATTTACAAATCAAACAAAAAACCGAACATCGTTGATTGCTTGAACTGCACCCGCTTTGATACGGCTTCATCATAACGCAGGTTGGCGGTGACAACAATGCCCACATACTTCCATATCTTGATGCGGAACTCGTTCTCGAATGTCAGTTGCCACGCATCGTCGGTGATAATGTTCTTTCGCGCATTCCACTTACCTGTAAAGCTGACAAGCGAATCAATCTTATACTGCGATTCGACTACACACTCCATCCCTGCCGTTGCTTTATAGAGTTCTTGAATCTTTGGTGTTTTAGGATTGTCGGTCAGGGTGGTGCTTTCGGCGGCGCGTATTTGTTGCAACGCCACGCCTGAGCGGAGCGACATAAAGCCGCTCTTATCGCTAAGGCGGTAGGTGAATCCCATACTTTGGTCGCTTGTCACCGGATCCCACAGGTTTGCCGTCCGTTGGATAAAGCTCTTCACCAAGCGTTGCGATTCCGTTATCTGTGTTTTGAAACTTGCACTGATAAACGGATCAACCGCGAAGCCCAACGGGAACGTCAGTTTTGCTTCGCCGTTCAAATCGTTGTCGGTGGTTTTGTACCACACGTGTATCGTGTCAATCGAGTTGTCGCGTGTAATGCCGAGTTTGCCGCCCACCGATGCGTTCAGCGTAAAAAAAGAGGAGCTTAGTTGCGACGTGATGCGAAACGAGGACTTCAGGTCAAGCACTGTCTTGTCGCCTTCCTTCCAGTCGTTCACCTGTTGCTGCGAAAGCGAAAGGTTGCTTTGGGTGGTATGGGAAAGGACAACACCACTGCCGGCGGGCGGTGGTGCTGTCTGTGCGCTAAGCATCACAGAGTACAAAAGCAGGACGGTGATAAACATTCTTCTCGGCATGGCGCAGTTCCTCCGTCATGGCATGAAGCCATTCGTTGGTTATTGGTTGCCCGCGAGAAGAGTGGTGGGGCGGTTAGGTTGTTAGTGAGGTATAAGACCTCAAACTTTCGTCTACTTGCATTCAAGTATCAAGTGTAACACTTACTTCTCTATCGCAAGTAGATCAAGATATGTCGTTTCATTATGTTGCCGTAACAAACTGCATTTTCGCCTGTTGTGTATAACCGGACTCAAGTAAGCAGATACTCTGTACTGATTTGGAACATTAATCACTTTGTACTTCTGATGTTCTCCTTCAAATTCCACAAATGAGATATACATTGAGAAATTATCATTAGTCATTGAAATACTTTGAGGCTTAACTTGTGTTGGTTTGGTTGAAATCATTGGTAATGTATTACCAAACCAATCACCCGTTTTGTATAATGTATGTGTATATAGCCTTGTCGGTAACTCTAATGTGTCACGCTCCGTCCGTGGGACTATTGTTCGTGAACAATCGTTGTGTCGCTTATACTCTTGGTCAAACTTCTTCGATGTTGGGCTAAACACGTTGACCACCGGAGTACATTGAGAAAACATAAGCGTGTCATTACCTCGTAGAATCAGAGTATGCTCTTGACATTCTGGGAATCTCAACAGCGAATCACGAAATACATATTCTCCGCCAAACTTCTCGAACGAATAACTATCCAAAGAATAGAGACCATAACCGTGATAGGTTGTACCGAATACAGGTACACGATGCTTTAGCCCGAACAGAATCTTATTATCGCTTGTCATTGAAGCGGAAAACATTACCAATTGATATCTGTCAATAATATCCGTTGGGATGCTACTATTGTATTTTGCTAAATCTTTCTTGAAATCAAGTGGTGCAGTTGCAACAATCTTCTTTTGCACAAACGAGTATAAGTACAGTACGGGCGGTCCATGATAACGGAATGAATATATCATTGCATCATAAGCCGTACCACGATAATTACCCGCTTTCTTCCAAAATCCTAATAGAAACTCCGAAGGGTGGATTTTGAAAGGATATATCTGAGTTGCACCCTTTTCTTTTACAGATACAATTTGTTTTAAGGAGACATCAAGTGCATAGTATGTGCGAAGTGTGGAGTCGTATTCCAGAAAATTAAGTTCACCCAGTATGCAGTTCTCGCCGACTGAGTCAACCAAAGGTTGCGAATGAAGTATCCTAAGTCCGGCTTTCGTATTGCTCTTCTTGAGGTCTATTGTATATGCAGATTTTTGTTCTGATTCAGTCCGTAATTCTGTAGCATTTGATGTCCCTGTTTTGACTTGATGATGATTGGCAGATAGGGTTAAATAGATATTATCCAAACTGTCAGTATTGATAAAAATACCCCCACATTTATCATACGCCACTACCTTGTTATACGAATCTGTAACAACTATAACAGGTGTCATCTTGACCTTGAGTGATTTCGAGATTGATGACTTAGAGTCGTCAAGGCATTCGCCGATAATTCCATTTGCCCTACAAAATGACTTTGTGAAGTTCGCTGTCATAGATGTAACTGCTACACGTAATCGGACACTGTGCTTCATTGCCCAATGCATATAGTTGTTGACAGCCATTATACATACCGAACAATCGTTTTTTCCTGCAACTATCCATATCGTCATAGCTGAGGTGTCAGCACCTTTGGCAGTATAGGGATTCACGATGGATTCGCCTATGGATACTTGTGTGTATTCTTTACGGTAATCATCATGATGCTGTGCTATGATGGCAGGGACATAAATGCTTAGCATCAAGCACAGCGAGAGAAGTAATAGTTTCTTGTTCATAACTAAAGTCATGTTTGTGCTACAAAACTGGTCTGAATATATTCAATATATATTCAGACCATTTGGATATAATTACAAGTCAGTTATACCTTTTCAACTTATAACCAAATCTTAAACTGGTACGTAGTACTGTTGAATGGTTCATTGTTAACACTAACTGTTTGCGAACTAAAATTACCGACATTGAGAATAGTAAGTGTAGCTGATGGAAAATGTATCACAGACATTGATGAAAAATTATTGAATGTTTGATCAACAGTACCATCAGACTGGATATCGTCATCTTCTCGAACTAATGTTGCAAGAATATAGTTACGACCAGATGCCGGGTCATAGGAGATAACTACATCATTTTGACCAGTATTCGGGTTTAACACAATCGGTAAATCAACTTTGTACGACATAGTACAATTACCTGCCGTAAAAGTGTCACAGGGCAGTCCAACCACAACCGTCCTGACATCTTTAATGGTAACTGTTGCTTCTACAGCATAGGAATTCTGAGATGATATGATAAGTCCTACTAACGTAAGACAAGATACGATAAATGCTTTCATTGTTTTTTTCCTTTAATTATTTGTAAGAATTTCCCCCATCCGTCACCTCGTCTCTTCTCGCTTTGTATTAGTGTACGGCTCCCACTATGAGAAGAGTGATAGCCGGAGAGGTACACCGCACATTGCACGAGGCGGGCTGGGGCTTTTGCAAGGCGGCAGTTCGTTAATTATGTGCCGCCCCACATTGGTATTACGTTTCAAAGCGACGGATTTTGTCACGCCTTGAAAAATATTTTTTACATCGTTGCATATTCATGGAGTGAACGGCGGATAACAGCACGTGTACGATGTATAACTGATGTCACGTTATCCACGTGTATTTTATGTTCGGCTGCAATCTCCGCCGCCGTATATCCCTGCAATGATTCCATAAAAAGCGTGACGTTCTTCGTTGACAGAGAGGAGAGTGCTGTATTGAAGTCCGTCAAGATGTGCTCTGCGCGGTTGCTGTACTCTGCGGGCAGTTCCAAGATACTGTTTGTATCCGTGCTGTCCGTTTCTTCGTCAAGCCGGTTGTTCGTATCAATGAACTTGCGCCGTCTGCGGCGTTCGTCCATGAGGTTGTGTGCCGCCGCCCGCACAAGATGCCTGCACAGGTGAACTTCGCTCGTGAATGCGTTCTCATCACAGCAACTGCAAAGCAGGTCGCATACTGCTGCGCTGAGTGCATCCTCCGTATCGTGTTTGTCCGCCGTCTGCTTGCGCTGCATCCGTTTGCATTGATGCAAGACGCTTGTCCAATTTGTTTGAGATAAATAGGTAGTCATGGTTGTGGTTGAAGGTTCGTTAATATTAATGTATGGTGTGTGCGCGATTGCCGTTTAGTGCGGCGGCGGTCGTGTGTCGAACGGAATATCCGTCTCCGCCATCCGCACAAAGAACTCCATTGTTTCCTTGTTCCACTCGCGCCATTCGATAGGCGTGTTGCGGTGTCTGGCTTCGGGCGAGTGGGATTGCATGAAGATGCCGTAGAGCGGGATGCCTGATGCAGCACACTCTTCCGCTATGTGTCCATACACCGCTGCAAGGTCGGTCACCACCGGTGCCTTGCCGCGCTCTAATGCGAATCCCGTATGGTAGAGCAGTACGGTATCTATTCCCGCAACTAACTCCGCCGTTGGTGCTTTTGGAATGTCGGTGATGTCGGCAACCGTTATCTCATAGCCCGCGCTTCGCAACCACGAAAGGATATGGGCGTGATGCCGCCATTCGTCGCGGTGGTATGTGGCTATAAAGAGTGCCTTCATTAGTTGCATTCCTGTTCATTGACCGTTATCAATTGCGTCTCATCGCCGTACTCGGCTATGATGTAGTTCATCAAGGGCGTGTTGTTCATGGTTTGCACCACCTGCGTATGGTTTGCCTGTTCAATCTGGCTGATGGTGCAGGTGGTGTATGTTCCCGGCGAACCGATGGTGCCGAGGTGCAGAAGCACTGCTAAGAGAATGCTGTTGGGTTCCATAATGGTCTCCTGTGTGTAATTGGGAAAAACAACTGATTGGCTTGGGTGATCTGTTAATCACGGTGCGAAATTCCGCCGCTGACAGAGGGTGTAAAAGATGAAAACAGGCGTTTTGGTAACACGGGTTTTAGGATGCGATCTGCGAATTTTCGCAAATTTCGAGGGTGGCGGTTGTAGAGAAACTTGGTGCGAAGAGCGTTTCTTTTGTAGCTCTGAAACAAACAGTGTTTCATCGTATTCTTGCTACATACGCTATTTTGCAAGAAAACTGCCGGCTCAGACGGTTTCCTTTACATAGAACAACACGACCATGAGCGCATTGCACGACATCATTCGGACGGTAACACAGAACGGAATGACCAAACGCGAACTTTTTTCGCATTTCGGCGACCCGAACTCGCGTCAGCATAAGTTGGTACTTGGTATTACCGACGATACATTCAAAACCGACGACGAGGCAATCACTGTCCTCTACGGCAGTGTGGATGCTTCCACAAAGCGTATGTTCAAGCAACTCAAATACAATGTGCGGGGAAAATTATTGGGCTTGCTCTTCACCATGCCCGACGAGGAAGGTGCATTGAACGACAGGCGCAAAGCCCATGCGGAAGCACTGAAACTTGCCGCTGCGGGAAAAATTCTGTTTATCAATTCTTACACCGACACAGCCGAAGATGTACTGATACAAGCAGTGAGAAAGGCACGTGAGCATGAGTTTTTTGATGTGGATTATCATGCACTCTATAACCTGCAATCACATTATTCAACACAGGGAGAACAGAGAAAAAGAGTGGATGCACGGCAGCGTATGGAGTACCTGATGGAAATGCTCAATGCCGAAATGAATGCCCGCGAACACTTCAACCACTTTACAACAATTGCCAATACAACCACCGGCTACAGTGCGCGTGCTGCAATTATTGCCGAGGAAGTGGTGGAGAATCTTCGGATGCTTGCAAAGGACTATCCCTGCTTTTCTATCCGTAATAAGTATCGCAAAGCCGAGATGTTCCGTTGGATGCTGCATGACGACTATGAGAAAGCGTTGGAATCGGTGCGCGGCACAATAGAACTTTTGGAAGAGTACCCGAGATTCGCCACCCAGACACTTTATGCCGATTCCTATATGCAGTCGGGATACTGCCACTATGAATTACAGGACTACCAAACCGCCTTAGCGGAGAACACCCGTGCATTGGAGCTAAGCAAGCCGCAAACGTACAACTGGGCGAATGTTCTGAAACTCCGGCTCTTGACCCTTCTGCGGATGGAGGATTTTCCGGCGTTTATGGCGGAACTCCGCACAGCGTATGAATACATCGGTAATGGCGGCGGTACTGACTTTTGGCGCGAGCAGATACAGTTACTGCACGGTTACTTTGCGTGGCTCTGCCGGGCAATGCAGCGCACGGGTGTTGAGGTTGCGCCCGCAGCACTGGAGATTGCAGCACAGTTCTCCATCAATGATTTTATGATTGCATCGCCAAATATCACAGCGGATAAAAAGGGGACAAATGTGGCGCGGGTCATTCTTGATGTGATGTTTTTACTGATTGACAATCCCGACGGCGCGGAAGTCCGGCTCGAGGCGTTGCTTCAATACCGCAAACAGTACCTGCGCGGCAGGCAGTTCGCCCGAACATCGGCGTTCATCCACCTTGTGGAACTGTTGTTCACTAACAATTTCGATATGCAGACGGTGCTTGACCTTGGCAAAAAAGAGCGCGCCCTGTTGAACCCATCGGTGAAGAATAAAAACTGTGTCAGCGAATCCTTCGAGCCGATACCTCTTCTTCGTACATGGGGCTTTGCCGAGGCAATATACCCCGCGTATGCTGTGCATAGCAGCGTAGCTGTATAAGCAGAACCCAATCCATAACGCTTCCGCACTACACGCCATATCCTTTCTCAAACAGGATGCTTATTCCTGAACTCTCGCCTCTTTATTTTTTGTATTTCACGGCATCGCGCCTTTATTCTCCGCTACCCGCCTCCCGCTGCCGGAAAGCGCAGTCCACTCTTACCCAACTGTTCTTGCGTTATGCCTCTAACGAATACCCTCATTGTATCACTCCGCCCCGCTGCCAAATCAAAAGCTGTATCTATAGTAACTTTACGGCGCAAGCACACACACGTAGTATTACACACACGCAGCAATGAATCAAATAACCACGGACATTGGCGAACTCTGCCACCGCTATGCAACCACGGGATACGCTATTCTCCGCACAGCGATTGACAGCGAAGCAATCGCCGCCGCCCGGCGTGAAGCCGACCGCCTTTGCACGCTTACATACTCCATGCCCGAAGCCGACCGAACGAACGATGTGGTTTTGCTTCGCCACCTGAGCGAGGCGCAGCGCGAAGGCATAACCGTCACGGGCGACACACCATTTATCATAGGCAACATTCCTGCGTATTCCATATTTCTTACACACCTGTTGATAACGCCCGCCATTATGCAGGTAACGCAGGCATTATTGAATTGCGCCGACCCCGAATACCATTTCTCGAACCTGACGATGAAGGCGGCGGGAATCGGACCACATATCCGCGCCCACCGCGACTATCCGAATAAATACCACTGTCCCGCCGCACCGGTATTCCTGCGTGTGCTGCTCTGCCTTGACGCAATGGATGCCGCTAACGGTGCAACAACGGTTGCCGTCGGCTCGCATCTTCACGAAGGGACTGCGGATTCGATGGACGATTACAACGTGGAGACAGCGGTGTGCAACGCGGGCGACGCGCTGTTCATCCATCCGTGTGCATTGCATGGCGGTGGCGGCAACCGTTCCCCCCGTCAGCGGCGCGTGATGGTGGCGCAATGG
>JAEUSO010000410.1 GCA_016788605.1 Candidatus Kapaibacterium sp.
TAAAGAATCTTGAGTTCCGCCCACACCGTTGAAACATTCCACTGCGCTGCGCTAGACTGGCTCATCAACGGTAGTGAGTATCCGATTGAGGGACTTGCATACAATCCCCTTCCTAACTCAATATCATATCCGATGTTCACACATGGAACGGCAACTACAGTACGCATTCCGTCAAGGGTGTTACCCGGATAGGTAATAACAAACGACGGTGGGGTTGTCTCGAATGGCACACCCTCGGGCGATACCATTTTTTCTTGCAGTTGGGATGACGATTGCAACAGATACTCAAGGGCAATCGAGCCGCCAATCCATGCATGAGTATCAAAGAGCAAGGTTTTTGCGCCGCCTGTGACCTTCAATGTCGGTCGGTTGGTTGACAGTTCGTAACGGGTTTGCAAAAAATTTCCATCCGATAACGGGATTCGTTCAGAAAGTTCAGAGAAGTGGGCGGATTGCGACTGGTACAATCCGGAAAACGTAAGCGCTGTTCTGCCATAAATCCAGTATTCCGCCGTCACACCGAACGAGAACACGGGTGCAGTTACTGACGGGAACCGTGCACAGACAAACGACCCCGATACCGACTCAATAGAACCTGAATGTGATGCAATTCCCACACCCGAACCAAAACCGACATAGAATGTTGGCACTGAAAATGGCATCCGATAAGAATAGACCCATTCAAATCCTTGTGCGATAGCTTGTGTTTGCATCATCACGCAAAGAAAGACCGTCGTCACAAACACGCAACTACCTCGTGATTGCAAATTGCACCGTTCCTTTCAGATGCTCGGCGGTAATGACGAGATAATACACGCCAGCCGCAAAGCGAGATGTAGTTATATGTAATCTATTCTCCCCTTCTTTTGCAGTCACTATAGATTCCTCTGCCACTGTTTCGCCCGTCATGGTAATAACGCGGTAATGAAGTGGCATTGCAAATGGCAGTGTGCTGACGATATCAATTCCGTCGGATGACTCAACGATATACGAACTGAACTTTGCCCTTCGCTTTGGAATTTTATAGACAAGTCCGCAAAGTGAATCCACGGCAACCACACCGTTTGTAACGCGAAGCGGCAATGCAGACGTGCAGTTTTCTGTGCCGAGTTGCGGATTAATCAATATCGTTTCGGTTTCCGCTGCATAACCAAGATATGAATCAAAGACAAGCCATATCAACGTGTCCACAGCACGGAATCGTGAATTAGCCGGCATACTGATACTGCATGTCAGTTGCCCGCGCACCTGTTCGCTGATATTTACTGTCGCCGACGTTGATGCGGTATTGGTAGTCGAAAAGGTGCTGTACTTCAACATGGAAGAATCGAAACGTATGGTCGTAGTAAAATCCTTCGTGACACCAAGTGCCGACGCTTTTGCAATGATTGGGATTCGTACCGCATGACCTGGGAAATATGTGATGCCGTCAGGTAATGATATATCGGAAACATCTGCGGGAACCCCCCTGCCGGAGAGCGGCAATGAATATGGTTGGTCTGAGTCGGATGTGTACACTAATAGTTGAGAGTTGAATGTGGAAACGGTACGCGGTGAAAAAATCACATCGAACGATTGTGTTTGGTTTGGTTGCAGGTCAAATGGTGCTTGCGTAACAGAGTATGGAGATTGCAAGGGTTGAATAACAAGCGATGTAACACGTAAAATTGCATTCCCCTGGTTACGAACTGTGACAGTGCGCTTCCGCTCGGAATAACATTCTTGGAACACTGGCACGCTGTCGTATTGAACGCTGCTCTGCAGATATTGTAACTTGGCGCGGGTTCCGAATGCTCGCACAACGATTGATGGATTTGCAGCCGCTTCCGGTACGCCAGACACGCGGGACTGAATATCCGTCTGCATGACGATTCGCGCAAATGATTCCCCTTCGCTGACGGGAGAAAATGCGATTGTCAATGTATCATAACCATTCGGAGTAACATCAGCTCTTGCGCTGATTCCGCGAACAACTGAGTATGTCTGCCGTATCAGCGGTGTTATATCCTCGACGGATGTCGTTCTTGCGTGAACTGATATATTGCCTTTGTTTTCAAAAACAATACGGATGGTATCTGTTGTGTTTATACGAACGTCGCCAATATCCACAGTATCGCCGTTGCCTCGCAGCAACACTCTTCGCG
>JAEUSO010000411.1 GCA_016788605.1 Candidatus Kapaibacterium sp.
TCTGTGTGGGTTTGTCATCCTGCGGCTTCAATCAGTTCACGTGCGGAGTTTAGCGTAGCATCGGTGATTTCTTCTCCGCCTAATAACGCAGCTACTTCGCGCAGTTGTTCATCGGGACGCAACACACGGGCATTCACTACAATGCGACCTTTGCGCTCGGACTTTGATACTGAGATATGGGTGTCCGCCATAGCTGCGATTTGCGGCTGATGGGTGATGGCGATTATCTGGTGATATGCGGCGAGTTCTTTCATCGCTTTGCCGACTTTTTGCGCTATCCGTCCACTGATGCCGGTATCTATCTCATCAAAAACAAGCATCGGCAGCCGGTCGCTCTTGGCAAGAATACTTTTGATGGAGAGCATGATACGCGACGCTTCGCCGCCCGACACAACACGCTCAAGCGGTTTCACATCTTCGCCTTTATTTGTCGAGATAAAAAAGTGGATGGTGTCTATGCCGTTGGGCAACGCCTTGTAATACTGGTTGCCTATCATGGCAAGCGGCTCATGCACATCAAAAAGTTGTTTCGGCAGTTCCGTCTGTTCCATAGTAACGGCAAACGTTGCATCGGTAATACCAAGTTGTTTGAGCTGTGCAACGATTGACTTCTCAACTTTTCGGGCAATGTCTTTGCGTTTCACGCTCAGGCGTTGTGCTAATGTTCCGATAACCTGTTGCAATGCAGTAATCTCATTACGTAACCGAGCTGTTTCACCCTCGAAATTTTCAATGAGTTGCAACTCTTGTTCAAGGTTGTTTTTCATTTCGATTGCTCGTTCCACCGAACCGTACTTCTTCTTCAACCGCAGTAACTGTGCGCTCCTTTCGCGGATATGCTCAAGCCGTTCGGGAGAAAAATCCAAATGCGAGTTGTAGCTCTGTGCAAACTTCGCCACCTCTTCAACGGTTACGATAACTGCATCCATCTCCTTCGCGCTGTCCTCGAATTGCGGGTCGAATGCACGAAGTCGCTCTAACGTATTTCTGACTTTGACCAAGTTGTCGCGTACTGAGGCATCGTCGCCATACAAAGTGTGATGCACAAACATGGTTGAGTCAAACAGTTTTTCGGAGTTTTCAATAATGGATTGCTCGCGTTCCAATTGTTGCTCTTCGTTTGGCTGCGGGTCAATTCCCCTAATCTCATCGTACTGAAAACGTTGATACTCTTGCTTCTCGCGCAGCTCTTGTTCGCGCCGCAAGATTGAGTGGTAATTCTCTGTCCGGGTGCGGAGTTCATCATACTTAGCGTGGTATGATGCAACCATGTTTTCTAATCCGCCAAGATTATCCAAGAGTGATGTATGTGTACTCGGGTCGAGGATGGATTGATGCTCATGCTGACCGTGAAAGTCCACGAGCGCGTTGCCTATCTCCTTGACAATATGCAGCGGGGCGGGGGAATCATTCACAAAACAGCGCGAGCCGCCCTTTGCGGAAATCTCGCGCCGGAGTAAGAGTGTATCGTTGTCGGATTCATAATCATTATCGCGGAGGATGCCGGGGAGAGTCGGATGTCCCGTAATGGAAAACTCGCCTTCTATCACTGCCTTTTGTTCGCCTGCGCGAATCATTTCCGCCGACGTGCGTTCGCCAAGAACCGCCATCAGCGCATCCACAATAATGGACTTTCCCGCACCTGTCTCGCCTGTAATGATATTCAGCGACGGACCAAAGTGCAGGTCGAGCGATTCAATGAGTGCAAAGTTTTTTACGAGGAGCGATTGCAGCATACGCGGTGAGTGAATTGCAGCTCAAATATACAAGGCAATGCTGCGAGCGCGGCACTGTGGGGAAAGAAAAAAGGGGTGATTATGCGTCACCCCTCTGTCAATCGTGATTGGACAGCTTACTCAATAGCAAGTCCGGGAACATCGTTCGGATTAATGAGCGGGAAGTCGGACTTCCATGTTCTGTTGATAACGCGGAGAAATTCCGTGGCAATCAACGCTGCACCTTTGCGTGTGGGATGCACTCCGTCTAAACTGAAGATACCGCCGCTTATATAGTCCTTGCGTAACGGCGCGGAGCCGGGCATTGCATAGCCGTTCTTGGCGATAGCATTGAAGATGGAATTAATATCAACCAACGCCATGCGGTCTTTGTTGGCTTCTACAACCGCAGCTATAATACTGTTGTA
>JAEUSO010000412.1 GCA_016788605.1 Candidatus Kapaibacterium sp.
TAGTCATTTCCCCAATCCCGAAGGGATGAAATGATTATAGAGATGAATTGATTTTAGGGGAGATATGATTTAGGATTGATAGACAATCATATTTCCCCAATCCCAAAGGGATGACATGATTATAGAGATGTATTGATTTTAGGATGACGATACAAGATTACCGTCTTAGAATAATCCCACCCCGTCGGGGTTTTATGATTACACAATGTTTCGGGCTATAACAATACCACCCCAATGGGGTTCAATCATAGGAAACGTGTTTCTGGGTTGGTTCATAGAAATGTGAATGAAATCTGCGGCAACGGTATTCTAAGGAAACATACGCTATAGCGTTTGGGTGAAAGCGGACTGCCCTTTCCGGCAAGGAAACGGGTTGGGCTTAATATGCAGCGCGGTGCCGTCTGCGAAGCTGTTCGGTCAGTGGCGTTTGCGGATGTATTTTTTCTCGAAGAGGTAGCCGTTGTCGCCGGGATAGGGGCGAGTGTGTTCGATTTCGTCGTTCCAGAGTTCAGGCGGGATGCCGTCGGGGAATGCTTCGCAGCGGCGGCGGGTGCGCTCGATGAGGCGGATGCAGCGCTCGCATTGCGCGCTTTTGGGCTGATAGGGATTGTAGGAGTCCATGTGTTAGCGGATAATGATGGAACGGATGGTTTCGCCGCCAAGACGTGCGTTGATTTTATCCTTGATTGAGTCGGCGCGGTGACGGAGTTCCATACGCCAGACGGGTGACGTGACATCCACAACAAGTTCCTTGTTTTCGAACGTGTGGATGCGTGCGTGCTTGGCTGCGTGCTCGCCGATGATTTCGTCCCAAAGGTCGGGCACTTGCGCTTCCTTGATGATATGCTCCAAGCCGCGTTCGCGGAGATATTGATTCAGAATCGAGCCGATAGATTGGGCGTTGTTATTCATGGTTATCGTGTTGGGTTATGCAGCTATGGGTTCGCTCAACGATACTCGCTGGGAACTGGCTGTGGCTATCCCGCCGCCGCTGATTTCCGTAATTGACATTGGAATCGAAGACGGAATGTGGCTTGTGAACCGTTCGGCTTCGGTGGTGGTGATGAATGTTTGCTTTGCTTGGGCGATGATGGTCGAGAATACCTTTTCGGTGCGGTGAATATCGAGTTCGCTGAACACGTCGTCGAGCAGGAGGACGGGTGTTTCGTTGCGAATGGTTTTCAGATACTCGAACTCCGCCGCCTTCAAGCTGATCAGCAGGGATTTATGTTGTCCCTGTGAAGCAACATCTTTTGCAACACCGCTGTTAATTTCGATTCGCAGCTCATCCTTTTGCGGTCCCCACAGTGTGGTTTGTCTGCGAATCTCTTCGTCGTGCAGTTGGTTAGCGTGATGCACATAGTACGTGGTGACATCGGTTGCGCTTTGCCATGATTCGTCGTCGGGCAGAAAGCCGTTGGGTTCGTAGTGAATCGCCACCTGCTCCTGCTGCGAAGAAAGCAACCGGTAGGCATGAAGAAAGTACGGTGTGAAGTCGCGGAGGAAGTTGCGGCGGCGTATCATTATCTCGGCACTGCATTGAACGAGTTGCTCCGTCCAGATGCGAAGTTGCGCCACATCCACCATTCCGTTTTTCGGGGCAAGCAGATTATTGCGTTGTTTAAGGATGCGCTTATGATTGGTGAGTTCCTCAAGGTAGCGGCGCGAACATTGCGAGAGCAGGCGGTCGAGAAACGAACGGCGTTCTTGCGGCGCACCGAACGTGATGCTTTTGAAATCGGGTGAAAGAATCACCATTGGTAGTGAGCCGATGACATCTTTTGGTTGAAGCGAATCGCCATGCTGGGAACGGATACTCTTGCGGATTGAATCACCGTAATTGATGATGATTCCCGTCTCTGTTCCGCGGTCGGTTTGGGCGTAACATTGTATTGTGTAGCTTTCCGCCCCGTGCCTGATAAGCTGTGCATCGGCGGTCGGAAGAAATGATTTTGTGAATGCCCCGATGGCAATCGCTTCCAGAATGCTTGTCTTGCCCGCACCGTTCATACCATGCAGTATGTTCACACCTTCCGCAGCATGGTAGCGCGTGTGGATATGATTTCGGAAATCATCAAGCTGAACGGAGCGGATAATCATCGTCGTGACGGCGGTTATGCTGTTTGAATATCATTAC
>JAEUSO010000413.1 GCA_016788605.1 Candidatus Kapaibacterium sp.
CTTCGCGTGAACATCCGCGACGAGGGTCCGGGAATCAAGCCCGATGATATGAACAATATCTTCAAGCGGTATAGCAAAACAGCAAACAAAGTAACGGGCGGCGAATCAAGTACCGGATTAGGTCTTAGCATCGTGAAAAAAATGATTGAGTCAATGGGCGGTGCTGTGGGCTGCACAAGTGAAGTTGGCAAAGGAAGCGTATTCTACATTGATATTCCTAAGGCAGCCGCACCGGAATCGCGTGCTATCCGCACAACAAGCGACGTTTACACAACCACACACACAAACTGACAGGCAACCGTCGCATCCGTGTAGTATCTTCGCGCAAAGAGATAACACCAACGACAACGACGACATGAAAGTATCTATTTGCGGAGCCGGTACGATGGGGCGGGGAATTGCCATCGTTTGCGCCCAATCGGGATGTGACACCGTGCTGTTTGATGTAAATCCCGCTGCACTCGAAAAAGCGGTTCACGCTATTCACGCCTCGTTTGATTCCTCTGTTGCAAAGCAGCGAATGACCGCCGGTGATGCAGAGAAGGCAAAGGAAAAGATAATCGCAGCAACGACGATTGACCCGATGAAAGGGTCGGATTTTATTATCGAAGCAATCATCGAACAACTCGATGCTAAAACGGATTTCTTCAAAGTGGTCGAAGCGGAAATTGCAGATGGCACAACCATCCTCGCATCGAACACATCCTCTATTTCCATCAACTCGATTGCACGCGAACTGCAACGACCTGAACAATTCATCGGACTGCATTTTTTCAATCCGGCGAACATTATGAAGTTGGTTGAAATCATCAACGGCGTTCGCACAAGTAGCGAAACGCTGCAACGCTCGGTGGCATTTGCAAAGCAGCTTGGAAAAACACCTGCGGTTGCCAAAGACGTACCCGGTTTTATCGTGAACCGTGTGGCGCGGAATTACTACAACGAAGCGCAACGGATTGTGACGGAATCAGCCGCCTCGATTCAGCAAGTTGATGTTGTTATGAAGTCGCTCGGCTTTAAGATGGGACCCTTTGAACTCATGGACTTGATTGGCGTGGATGTGAATCTCGACGTGACGAAATCCATCAGCGCACAGTATTTCAACGAGCCGCGGTTTCAGCCGTCGGTTATGCAGCAGCAGTATGTGGATGCTGGGTTGCATGGCAAGAAAACTGGACGCGGATTTTATGATTACACTGAGAAAACGGAGTGAAGCCCGCACTGATACGGTTTATCGCGCAGCGGTTCAGCGCACCCGTCAATACCACGCGCTTTCTTAGTTATACGCGACTGATTGCATTCCTGAGCGTGATGGTCGGCACGATGGCGCTTGTGCTTTCGCTTGCTGTACTGAAAGGATATCAGGATACCTTCAATGCTGTTCTCTCGCGGTACTACTCGCATATCCAGATTCAACCGCTTTCCGCCGATGCAGCAAACCGGATGTTGATGCCCGGCTTCGGCAACTTTCCGCAATTTTCCGATGTCCGCTTCACCGCACAGTCGCTTGAACACGAGGCACTCATCCGCTGCAAAGGCAATATCGAAGGTGCGTTTCTGAAGGCATGGTCGAACGATGAAATCCTGAACCGGACAGGACTTATTTCCACATCGGTTTTTACGTGTTCTTCTATGAAGAAGGAAGTCGTACTCGGTAAGCGGTTGGCGGTAAATCTCTCGTGTACCGTTGGTGATTCCGTCGTTCTTGTTACGCAGCCATCGCGCACGCTCAATGCGTCGCCGGTTGTTGTCAAATGCCGTGTTGCCGCTGTGTTAAATACAGGCATGGCGCAATTCGATGAAACGCTCTGCCTGACAACTGTCGCTGTTTTGCAAACACTCATGGATAACTACGGTTCGCCTCTCTTGGAACTCTGGACAGCCGACGGCACGGACAACGAGCGGCTTGCTTTGCAGATTGAGGAATCGCTCGGTTCGGGGTTCTACTCACGCACCATCAGGCAGCAAGAGCGTGCGGCAAACATGTTCCGGTGGATTGAGGAGCAGCAGGTGTATATCCCGATTGTCTTGAGTTTGATAACCATTGTCGCTGTGTTCAATATCGTCACGACGCTGCTCATCAGCATTGTTGAAAAATCGCGCAGTTATGCAATCCTTCTTACCCT
>JAEUSO010000414.1 GCA_016788605.1 Candidatus Kapaibacterium sp.
TGTCGAAAGTGAAATACGGCTGAGTGTTTGCGCCATAGCATCGTCGGTAAGAGTTCCCTTCTTCACCTGACGAGCCAAATTCGCCTCAATGGTTGAGCGTCCTTTTTGCAATGAAGCATCGGCAACATCAACAATAGTTACTTGATACCCGAACTGTGCCGAAATATGGGCGATTCCATTTCCCATTGTTCCGGCTCCGATAACGACAACTGAATTCATAGATAATAAATAACGTAGGTTGTGTAAATACAAATAAATTATGACGCACAGAACAACCGCCTGCGAGCGAAGGTTCTACACGTTCATACTTTCTTAAACAACAGGAGTGATGCGGGAGCGGATAAACTCCTCCATCGGTTTGTTTTCGATTTTATGCTGTAGCCACGAAATCAGATCGAGATATGAATATGCACTGCGTTCGTAGGGGTCTTGTTCCAGCTCTAATGCTTCCTCAAGCATTTGCTTGAAATTGGATTTCAACTGTGTGTCGTCTTTTGCAACGCGGAACTTCTTGATGTAATTCATCACCAACGACTCGACTTTATAAAGGCGATTCCGCTTAGAGAGGTACCTTAATGTGGACTTGAGGATATGTTCCAGTAAATCCACATTGCCTAATTCAAAATGCAAGAGCAATGACATAATCCGCGCAAAGCAATACACATCTTCACGTGCAAGCTCATTCGTATCGTTAATAATCACATTCGCCCAACGGAGGGACTGGTCATAACGACCTACATAGAAATACAGCAGTGCAAGATTATAGGCAAGGATAATCTGATTTGGACTGTCGAGGTAATCTTTATACTTCTTCATCGTTGCCTCGACATCAACTGCCAAAGCAATACCCTTGTCAAACTGTGCTGTTTGCATGTAATATGTCAGCTCAAGATTGCTTGTTGTTTTGAACACTTGCAACTCGAAGTTCAGCGACGGTGTGTCATGTTCGGCAATAATCTTTTTGATTTTTTCAACACCTGCAAGAAACTCATCGAAGCGCTGACAGTTGAAGCAATCAATCAAGTGGTTGGTCAAAGCATAGATGTAATCAACGACCTCTTCCTTGTTACGTTCAATCCACGACTCGAATGTCTCGATAAGTTTTTTACTTGCCTCGTACGCATTTTGGTAATCATACTTTGCAGAATAGTACGCTCCGCGAATGTGAAAAAGGTATTTTTTCGAGAGATATGTTAATGCACGGGACTCATCATGCAAAAGCGGATTAGCAAATATCTCATCAATTGCAACCCAATCTTCCTTCGTGCGATACACGCCGTGTGTTTGAAGTGAATAGAGAATTGTAGCAGAAAGCGTTTTGTATGCGTTGACATTATCAATAAGCACCAACAGTTCTTTTTCGCGGGTGAGCAAATCCATCCTAAGTTTAGCTGGTACTTCATCGTGGTCAAGCTCGCGTATAACCTCGCGGATACGGCGAATCACTTCAAGATTCAACGTATGTTCCTCGTGTTCGCGTGCGAGTTCGTCGGCTTTTACAAGAAGTTTATTCGCTTGATTATACAAACCTTTATCGAAGAGGAAATCCGCGTCGCGTATGGCATCTTGGATTTTTATATCCACCGTCTTGCCCGCATTATAGACGCGCATAGATTTGAGTATCAAGTTATAGAGATAATTCTTTACAACGTGAAGCTGCTTTGCAAACTGCTTATCTGCGAACTGTTTAAGAATGAGTTCTTCGTTATACTCATGCTGCTCTTCGATTTTATCGAAGAGCACCATATAATTTTTATCGTCGCCCGATTGCTGCTGTGAAAACAGTTTGAAATACCGTTTTTCGGATTTGGTGAGTGACTTGATAAGATGAAACAGGTCGTCGCTTCTACGCATACTGTAAATACTCAAATAAGATTCCGTCCGGCAATACGCACAACTATTCAATATGTTCTGCGGATTGTTGTATTTCTTTTAGCGGCTGCAAACTACAAAATCAGATATGAATGGCAGTAGGGTTGTAAAATCTCGTAAAAATTAACCGCGGTTATTGCGATGGCGAAGCTGAATGCCTGTGGTAACCCCGCCGATGTTCAGTGAGAAGCACAGCGGCAGACAATGCGTCCCACGTACTCTGTGGATTAGCAATCCCCTTCCCTGCAA
>JAEUSO010000415.1 GCA_016788605.1 Candidatus Kapaibacterium sp.
ATCCATACTATGTATTTCATGTGATATTCCTCTATAATGAAGTTGATAAAACGCTGTGTATTACAGCCCAGCTTGCGCCGGATGCCGCTACACGAGTGAGTTCTGTCTTGAAACCAAAGAAAGCCGCATATATATATCTGCCCTCGCTGAATACATACACACGGCTTTCGTTTGCTTGACAGTTGATACTATCCTTGCAATACGATTAAATCGTGTATGCGCTGATTGTTACTGTTGCTGTCAGTGATGTTGATGTTGATGGTGTTGCACCCGTTACGGTTGCATCATAACGGAGCAAGAACTGACCAAGCTGTCCGGGTGCTGGTCCGATTGTTGTGTTTGCACCGTTCGACAACGTATTGTTGCCGTTGGAGTACGCAGTCCATGCTGTTCCATCCACACTTTTTGTCCATGTTGCCGCTGAAACTGTGGCACCTGTTGGGACGGATGCCGACACGTTTGCGGTGATTTGAGCACCGCGTTCACCTTGAACCACAAAGACGGGTGCAAGATTGTTTGCTGACAGGACTTTATTCTGTCCGACAACAAGCCACATTGTTGTGGCTGCTGTTTGAGTAGCAACCGGAGAGGCAATGTATGCGGCTGGCATAGTAACGTTGCCCGCAGCACCAAAGCTCAAGAATCCGGTTTGTGCGTTTTGTGCCACGTTGATGTTAATAACAGCCGATGCACCGGAGTTATTAATCTGTGCCAACGACGACACCGCACTTATCGCTACGAGAGCGATGATTGCAAGAAATATTCTCATAAGTATCCCTCGAGAATTAGTTAATAGATATATATATCACAATACTCTGAAGCTGAGTATCTCCTTGTCATTCTGTTTCGGAGGGCAACCGAGGGCGGGCGCGATGAAGGGCGGTTCCTTTTAAGAGGGACTGCCTGCTATCGTCAGAATTCCAGAGGAGGCAACTCGCAACGAGTGTATTGCCGGATTGGAATGACAACCACGCACAGGCGATGAACCGCCGATACGGGCTGTTGTTTTGGGGGCTTTAGGGGGGCAATTTCTTCTTGTTCACCGGCGGTAGTTTCAGCCATACATATATACAACTCTTCGTCTGAAGGTGTTCTTCCGTGCGCGGCTTCCGCACCACACTGTACCATTTTCTTTCAGGTATTCCCGATACGCTACTGGTCTTCAGTGATCTTAGTATTCCACCAACCGTGCGCCGCTCATTTTGCCTTGTGTTTGCAAGGTTTGCAGTGAACGTTCGGCTTCTGTCCGGCTAACAAGATTTTTCTTCGTTGATACAACAAACTGTCCGATGGTTTTATCATACCATACTATCATTGGAATTGATGTTTGCTTCTTCAATTGTGTGGCAATGTTCATTGCTTCGGTATATGTCGTGTACGTTCCGGCGATAACGGTGAATGTTTCCTTGCCGCAATCCAACGGATACATACTGACAAGGGCATCGCGGAACGAGCCACTGAACTGACCTGTTTTGCTTTGTGCTTCGGCATAGGTTGAGTAGCGGGTTGCTGCCACAACAATGTATTTTTTCGTTGCCATGTCGAAGTCCATTTCAATCGAGGTTGCATAGCGGCTGCGGTTGGCGGTCATGAATGCTTCCGCCTCGGTGCGTTTCTCGAAACTGCCCAACTGCAAGCGGTATGTTGTAATCGGTGTGCGGCACTTGTCGGGGTCAATCACCGAGTATGCGCCGTATTGTGTGCGGTTTATCATGTCGTCTAATGCAGAGTCGAGTTGCTGTCTGTTTTCAAACACACCGGTTGTTATTGCAAACGCATTGGCGGATACATTCTGTACTGTTGTGCTGAAACCGTAGTTCTTTGCTAACGCTTGTGCAAGTGTGTCGCCCGATTCGCGCGATGACGATGCGGCTAGCACGATGTAGTAGTTCCGTTGTTTGTCGGTCGGCACAACCTTTTTCTCTTCTTTCTTTGTCGCAATCGCACGTTCGATGTTGATGTCAAAGTTGAGGTCGGCTATCATGTCGCCGTCGGTAGTTGTTTTGACGCTGAAGTTGCGTACCGGGGGTTGCGCGGTTGCGGCAAGTAGTGCAAGCTGGTTCGTATCCGGCTCGATGATGTACTCGCCCGGAGGCACACCTTCAAGCAGGAACGCACCGT
>JAEUSO010000416.1 GCA_016788605.1 Candidatus Kapaibacterium sp.
TCAAGAGGATACACTTCTTCCACGCCAAGCGCAAGTGCAGGAAACGCATCCATCGGTGTGGTAATGCCCATGCGTTTCGCAAGAGAGACAACACGTGTGGGTTTCGTGTATTGCGTTATCAGCCGTGCTGCAACAGTATTGATAGAGAACTGTAACGCGGATTCGAGCGACATAGCTCCGCCTGTGCGGCTTGAGCCGTGCGGCGACCACGTCTTCCCATTTCCAAGTGCATAGCTGAAACTTCCGGACTCAACACTGCTCCACGGTGTGAGGTTACTCTCGACCATTGCGCTGGCATAGACGAACGGTTTAAATGCCGAGCCGGGCTGCCGCGTTGTTTCCGTACAGTGATTCAATGAATATCGCGCACTTGGGTTTCGCTCCATACTTAGTGGCGATGCACCAACCATTGCCAAGATTGCGCCCGTTGCCGGCTCAACCATACACACTGCGGTCTGGATAGTTGTCACGGCACGTTTCACAGAATCTATAAACGCAGGTGTCCTGATGAGTTTTTTTACAATATCCGATTTTGACTCATCATCCTCGGCTGCAAGATATTGCGACGATTCCTTAGCCGAGCGTTCAAGAATAGCATTCAACAACTGCTGCTTCCCGCTCCATGACCATGCCCCGTCAAACTCTTTTTGAAATGAGCGTAACTGTGTCTCAACCGACTCATTTGCATACCGTTGTATTTGCGAGTTCAGCGTAGTATAGATTGTAAGCCCGTCTTTGTAAATGTCGTATTTACTTAACCGTTCATCTTTACTAAGTTTCTTCCGTATCATTTCGATAAAGTGCGGCGCAATTCCCGACCCTTGGAAAATCTTTGATCCATCGTTCAGCTTAATCGGCTCTTCGCTATAGCGTTTGCGTTGCGGATTGGTTACAAAACCGACTTCCTCCATCAATGCAAGCACAGTATTCCGCCGGACTATCGCCTTGGAGTAATTCTCTTTTGCATCATACTTCGAAGGTGCTTTCAACACACCGACAAGGTACGCACATTCACTCGGTGAAAGACGGTACGGCGGCTTGCCGAACATAACATGGGATGCGACCTGGATACCATATGCCCCGCGACCAAAGTTCACAGTATTGGCGTACATTTCCAGAATCTCATTTTTCGTATAGGTCTTCTCAATCTGAACTGCGGTGATAGCTTCTTTAATCTTGCGCGTCAGCGTTTGCTCTTGTGTAAAGTAGAGGTTGCGGGCAAGTTGCTGCGTAATGGTTGATGCGCCTTCCTTCGCGCCAAGAGCCATGATATTTTTAACAACCGCCTTAGCAATCCGCATGGAATGCACGCCCCAATGATTGTAGAACTCGCGGTCTTCCGTTGCTATCAATGCCTGAAAGAACGGCTTGGGAATGCTATCGTAGGGTACGTACATCCTGCGCTTGATAAAGAAGTTCTCGAGGAGGTTGCCGTCCGAGTCAAGAATCTTTGTTGCGTATTCCTGCGGAGGGTTTTCCAATTGTGCAAGCGATGGCAGCGTATTGATGATGCCGAAGTAGATATACACCACGCTGATTATCACAAGTGTCATGACTCCATAGAAGATATTCCGTATGGTGAATATCTTCCCACCCGTCGGTCGGTTATATCGTTGATGCTGTTTGGGGTAAAAATCTTCGCGTCTCATCAGTCTTGCCGTATGGCTGTTTGAAATCTGTGTAACAGTTGCTCTTTGCACTATTTGCAAATTACGCACAGCGTTGAATCAGGCGGCAGTGGATTTCAGCATTGTGAATTTCCATACGTGTAACCGATTAGATTATATAGCACGACAAACTGCATTTCAAAGCCATGGCATGTATATTTTTCCTTCTTTGTGATTACTTAGAGAGAATTAGTATGTTCATGCTATGCGATGACAAGAATATCTAACACTATGTTTTACAGGTAAAACGGATCAGAGTTATCATACCACACGTTGAAATCAGTATAATTTTTTACCGATGCAAATTATCCGTTAAAGGGTTCAGCTACACGCTGCGTCAATCCATAAATTATCCCCATACGGACAGAATGGTATTACTACATTCCCTAATACGTCTCAACTTGATGGGGTTGTTCTGTATTTCAAGTCATACA
>JAEUSO010000417.1 GCA_016788605.1 Candidatus Kapaibacterium sp.
CCCAATCCTGCCAGCAATGTTGTGAGGATAGAGTACGGTGTGATAGAGCCGTTGGCGGTAACGATAGATGTACTCAACCTTTCCGGTCAGGTTGTAGCAACGGTGGTGAACAACGAACAGCGGACAGCGGGACTTTATACACTGACTGCTGATATCAGTGGTTTATCTAACGGGGTGTATCAGGTACGAATGACCACACAGAACGGCATCTTGAGTTCACGCCTTGATATAGTTCGGTAGTTATTCTGCCAACGACAAGCCCCCGGTACGCACTGCATATCGGGGGCTTCGTTTTTACTTCGTATCCCCATTACGTGCTGTACATTTGCCGCGTTCCGATATAACAAGAAATCTTATGGCAAATAATACAATGATTGTGGATGAACGAAGCCGCGACCTCGGCTCGTTTCTCGTTGGGCGGTTACTACCGTTCCGCGAGAAGAGGCAAGTGGGACCTTTTACGTTTATTGACCACATGGGACCCTCGGCGATTGGCAACGGAACGTATCTCGATGTTGATCAACATCCGCATATCGGATTATCCACCCTGACGTATCTCTTCGAGGGTGAGGTTGAACACCGCGACAGTACCGGCGCGCATCATGTCATCACACCCGGCTCGGTGAATTTTATGACCGCAGGCAAGGGAGTGACGCATACCGAACGCACACCCGCGCATCTACGCAATTCCGAAACCGGACAACGGATTCACGGCTATCAGGTATGGGTTGCACTGCCCGCAGATCAAGAGGAAACAGAACCCGCGTTCCAACATCTTGAAGCAACGGAGCTTCCAGCATGGCAACATGATGATATGCACTTTATTCTTGTTGCGGGCGAGGGCTATGGTCGTCGCTCTCCGCTACGCGTCCACTCGCCGCTATTTATGATTGATGTTGATGCACCGTCGGGAGGCATGCTCCGCATTCGCGGAGAGCTGCGCGGCGAGATTGCTATTGTTGTGGTTCGCGGCGGCATCATTGCACACGAAGATGAGATCAACCAAGGTCAAATGCTCATCTCGAAAACCGATGATGAATGCGACATCACGTGCATCGAAGGAACGCGCCTTTTGCTTTTTGGCGGCGAGCCGTTTCCCGAACCGCGCCACCTGTTTTGGAATTTCGTCTCATCGCGCCGCGAGCGCATCGAACAGGCAAAAGACGATTGGGCAAACCGCCGCTTTCCCGTTGTTGAAGGTGACGACACCTATATCCCGCTCCCGTAACTCAATCTGCACATAATCACCATGACCATACATCATACATTCGACGGACACAAAGGCGCATTCTGTATTACCACCACCGACGCACCGGACGGCAAGCGTCTTGCCGAGATGACCTACGTCACCGCTGGCGAAAGCACCATCATCATTGACCACACCGAAGTGGACGGCTCGCTGAAAGGCAAGGGTATTGGTCGGCAATTACTCAATGCGGCGGTTGAGCATGTGCGTGTGAACAATCTACGCATACTTCCACTCTGCCCGTTTGCAAAATCCGTCTTCGATAAAGACCCATCAATCCGGGATGTCCTGGTCGGCGCATAGCTATCTGCTTCCATACAAGACGGCGCCGCCCGTTTGCGCTGCATCATTAGCGTCTCCATGCCGGAAAGCGCAGTCCGCCGTTGCTCCGGCATTCTTGCGATCGTAATCTTAGAAACGATTGTATCTGCAAATACTCCATAAAAGCAAAGAGGATACCAATGCAGTATTGCAATGGTATCCTCAAGTGTATAAAAATATACTTGATAGCAGCTTGTCAGTATGCCTGATTGAGGTTAAACTTCTTAGCAACTGCTTCAAAGTTGCTCCAATCCATTTGGGGGTTGGCGCGCAAAGCCGAGGGATAGACAATGAGTATTCTATAGTCCCTGTTACCCGGGCTAGTCGTCGGTACTATTCCAGAGTTTGCAAAAATGCCAATTGAGACAGTACTATTGTCAGTATCACTCCAATAATGTGTTTCCGTGGTGTTGCCATTAGTATAAGGCAATGGGAATGAATATATACCTTGACTGTATGCCATAATTAATGCACTATTTTTTACAGCTGTTGTAAAGCTTGGATCGGTAAAATTAACGTAC
>JAEUSO010000418.1 GCA_016788605.1 Candidatus Kapaibacterium sp.
TCACGAGCCGGTTCTCCAGTAGTGCCGAAGTTGTTGCGATGGCGGATAATAGACACGATAAATCCGGCTACCATTGTTATCACACCGAACCACACCAAATTGATAAACGGCTTGGTTGAAACATCAACCACAAACACTTCCTTCGGTATGGATGATGGAACGGCTGTATCCATAAGCGCATACGTTGCCGTCGAGAGGTCGGGGTTATCCTTATCACGCTTTACTTTCAGCAATGCTATTTGTTTGGTGCTGTTCGGCAGCGTTACCGTAATCGGTGTGAACTCGTTTTTCTGCGGGTCGAAATACGTGTAAAGTTTTTTTTCGGTTGTCGTTCCTTTTTCGGTGATATTGACGACCGTAGCAAGTTTCAACGTGCCTTTCATTTCGCTTTGCTGCGCCTCGCTCATATCAAAGCGAAGTAGTTCGATTCGTGCAGTTGAGTCCATCGGGAATGCAGCCGATTGCCCTTTCATCACAGTGGCTTTTGGCGCTTCGCCCTCGCTGTCGAATGCTTTTGGCGAGACGTACAAATCCTTACCAACCGTCCATGCTATGCCGGGTTCGAGAAACGGCGACTCGCGCTTATTGAAATCGCTGTAATACACAATCGGGTGTACCACATCCTGCCGTCCGTCCTTTTCCACCTGAATAAAGTAGCGGTGCTTTTCGCGGTCTTTGTACTCGCGCTCGATTTGGTCTTTGCCAACGTAGCGGAGTTTGTAGCCAAAAATTTCAACAACATCATTGTAGGGCAACCTGACGTGGGACTCTTCCGTATAGCCCGCTGTGGCAATAATACCAAGCATGAGCAATGCAACACCGGTATGGGAAACATACGCGCCCGTATTCATTGGCGAGCGGCGGATAATCTGCCATGCAACGGATAGATTCACCGTGAGCGTGTACCACGAACCGAACACAAGTGCAAGCCATTCAGGTGTGCGAACACCGATAAGCACACACAACACGGTCATTACCACAGCAACTGCAAAAGGCACAATGCTGCGGCGAAGGATATTCTGCAACGATGTCCGCTTCCATGCCACCGTCAGCGAAAACGCATTCAGCAGCATAACGGCAATCATGAGCGGTATGTGCATCTGGTTATAGAACGATGCTTCCACAGCAACTTTGGGTTTACCGATAAGTTCGGCGAAGATAGGATAGCTTGTGCCAAGAGTGACAATCAATGCGCTTGCAACGAGTAATGCCGATCCAAGCGAAAGATTGAACTCGCGCGAGGATTTATCGAACGGTTCATTCATCTTGGCAATATCCTTTGCCCGCCAGAGTATCATCCCGAAACCAAGCACAATAAAGACAATCAAAAATGCCAACAGCAGTGCATAGACAAACTTCCCCGGCTCGACGAAGGAATGCACCGACGTGTCGCCAAGCACTCCGCTGCGGGTAAGAAACGTTGAATACAGCACGGCGATGAACGCAAACACAGCAAGAACTAAGTTCGTTTTTACCAAGCCCTTGGTTTTGCGCTGAACTAACATCGTGTGAACCAACGCCACGCAAATCAGCCACGGTATAAGCGAAGAATTCTCGACCGGGTCCCATGCCCAAAAGCCGCCCCATCCCAACGTGACATACGCCCAAAAACCACCAAGCATAATTCCAAAACCGAGCACTGCACAACCGAATAATGCCCACGGAAACGCCACACGTATCCAGTTCTGATAATCACGTTTCACCAACCCCGCCAGCGCAAACACAAACGGAACGGACATGGCGGCAAATCCTACGAAAAGGATTGGCGGATGAATCATAATCCACCTGTTTTGCAAAACGGGATTCAGACCTTTGCCATTGAAGCGGCTCAGGTCGCCGCGAATTGAGTTGATGAACTCTTGTGTCGTGCCTTTATCGGCATACGTTTCCCAGAGATAGGCAAAGGGATTTTTTGCGACAAGCATCAATGCAAGAAAGCAGAGAATCAGTGTAAAGAAAAGCATAACCGGCTGTTCATAACCATGCCTACGCACGTATGGTTGCAGCATCAACCCGATAACAACAGTAAGAATCGTCCACAAGAGGAAACTCCCCTCCTGCCCCGAATAAAACGACGC
>JAEUSO010000419.1 GCA_016788605.1 Candidatus Kapaibacterium sp.
TCACGCGGCAATAAACTCTATACGTTAGATGATTGCTTGAAAATTGCCGCCGATGCGAATCTTGATATACAGAATGCAGCACTCGCTTTCAACTCACAAGCAACACAAGTGACCGTTGCCTTTGGTCAGTTCCTGCCAAGTGTCACCGCAAATATGGGATATAACCGGCAACTCAATGTTGAAGGCGGCAGAACTATCAACGTTGGCGGTCAGATATTCACCATTGGCGGCGTGCAACCAAATTCCTACAATATGAGCGCGGTTGCCTCCTATAATATCTTCAACGGGTTTGGACGCGAGGCGAATTACAATCGCGCTCATCACGAACTCGATGCGGCGGAATACACACTGCAACGGACACGGCAGCAAATCTCGTATCAAATCCGCTCGCAATTTCTTGCCGTTTTACGCTCAATGCAGGTGGTGAACATCCGCAAGGAAAATATCGAACTTGGTAAAAAAGAGGTAGAGCGAATGAAGGCATTGAATGAGGCGGGTCGTGTACCAATTGGAAATGTCTATACCCAGGAAGCCGATCTCGGCTCGCGTGAACTTGATGCAGTAAATGCAGAAAACCAACTCAACCAGGCAAAGACACAACTCCTTGCCACACTCGCCCAGCCACCCGACCAACGCGCAGAGTTTATGCAGTCATCATTTTCCGCCCAACTTTCGGACGATGTGCCGATTGATTTCCGGCGCGAGATTGGCAGCTATGGAGCAGCAGTTCAACGCGCAATGGCTAAACGCATGGATGCACTTTCAACAAATGCGCGCATAGAAGCGGCACAGTCGAATGTTACCGCAGCACGAAGTAATTATATGCCTACGCTGAATGCTAACGGCGGCTGGTCGTGGTCGAATACCGAATTCGACCGGTTCAGCGAAAACGGTCGCTACTTCGTGGGGTTCAATCTTAGTGTCCCGATTTTGGATAACTACAACGCATCGAGCCAAGTGCAACAAGCGGGCATTCAATTACAGCAGCGCGAGATTGACCGGCAACAACAAGAATTACGGATTAAGACCGAAGTACAAACAGCATTCTTGAATTTGGATGCAACCGAAAAACAGTTGGAGATAACACAACGGGCATTGAAATCGGCAGACCAGAATTTTAAAAGCGCGACAGAGCGACTTGCAGCGGGTGCGGCAACTGTCATTGATTACATTACTGCGAATACACAACTGGTGAATGCTAAAATCAACCGTGTTAATGCAGTGTATTCATACTACGATGCACAGTTGCAACTGCGGCTTGCAACGGGCGTGCTTTCAGGTATATAACACAATCCCTAACCTTCTGCACAACAAACTCAACACAGAATATCAACATCCCAACGACACAGTATTATGGCGAAGAAACGTACATCAAAAGTGTGGATTATCATAACCGTACTAGTTGTTCTCTCAGGAATTGCAGGAACACTCATCTATGTGAAGGGTAATGACAAAACCACCATCGTACAAGTTGAAAAGGCATCGCGCAGAAGCATTACGCAGACGGTGACTGCTATTGGAAAAATCCAACCCGAGACCGAAGTGAAAATCTCGTCGGAAGCAAGCGGCGAAGTACTGCAACTCAATGCAAAAGAGGGTGATTTCATCAATAAAGGAAAGCTCCTCGTCCGCATTCAACCAGATTTAGTCGAGGCGCAGGTCGAGCAATCGCGTGCTGCAGTGAAGTCGTCGGGAATCGGTATCGAGATTGCCAAAGTGGAACTTGAGCGCGCTCAGCTTGAACTGAACCGCGTGATGGAACTCTACAAAAAAGAGTTTGCCTCGAAACAAGAATGGGAGACAGCAAAAGCAAATTTGGATCGCGCCCAGGGACAGTATAATTCCGCACTGAATGATAAAGGTCGCGCTGAAGCTGCGTTACGCCAAATCCAAGTGTCGGCATCACGCACCACCATCTACTCCCCCATCTCAGGAACGGTGACGAAGTTGGATGTAGAGCAAGGCGAGAAGGTGGTTGGAACAGCACAGATGCAAGGAACGGAAATGATGCGGATTTCCGATCTCTCGGTGATGAACGCTATTGTTGATGTGGATGAAAACGATGTTGTGAA
>JAEUSO010000041.1 GCA_016788605.1 Candidatus Kapaibacterium sp.
AAGTTTGCACGTCACCCCGCCTGACGCAAAACCCGTGTTACTTGCAGTGCTTTCTACTGTTCTATATTTCAATTTGTCTGGCAATACTGTCAAGGATAAACAATGAGATAAATAAATGCGATGAGGTTAACAAGTAATACTGTACCATAAACTATATTACTTCTTCCGCTATTTAATGAGAGCATTACTGTAATTACAGATAGCATCAATAATGTCATTGAAAGATAGTCCAGTCCAAGAACAAGTTTTATGTCGTATGAGTAACACACAATAGAAACAACAGGGATAGTAAGTCCAATACTTGCTAATGCGGAACCCAATGCTAAATTTAAACTTGTTTGTAACTTATTGTTTCTTGCTGCAATAATAGCTGCAATTCCTTCGGGAAGTAGTATGATGAATGCAATCACAATACCAACTAAAGTTTTAGGTAAGTTATAGCTTAAAACAATTGTTTCAATAAATGGTGAAAGTGTTTTAGCCAATAAAACTACAATTGTCAGACTGATAACAAGAAAAATGATACTTATTGAAAGTGCCTTATTTGTTACAAGTGCCTTGTTTTTAAAATCGTGGTTGTTGTCGCCTTTAGTTAGAAAATACTCTCTGTGTCGAACGGTCTGTGCGAAAATGAAAGCAGCATAAATTAGAATACAAGCGACTGAAGCAAAAAGGAGTTGAGATGAAGAGTAATAAGGTCCTGAAATACTTTTAGTAAATGTCGGTAAGATTAACGTAAATACAATGATAGAAATAAGTGATACTAGGGCAATTGTTACGGAGTGTTTTGAAAATGTTTGTTCGTGAAATTTTAGCCCACCTATGAAAAGACATAGTCCAACAATACCGTTTAGTATTAGCATTATGGCTGCATAAACTGTGTCACGAGGTAAGGAAGCCGAATCTTGTCCGCCAGAAATCATAAGGGAAACAATTACAGAAACTTCAATAATTGTCACAGCTACAGCCAAAATTATTGTGCCAAATGGCTCACCAACTCTATGTGCAATAATTTCTGAATGATGAACAGCGGACATCACAGAACCCATAAGAAGAAGTCCGGCTAAAATTTGAAAAATTAAACTGTCATAAATATATCCTGAAATGAAAAGTAGGCAAGCCAATAAAGGCAGAGTGATTGTCCATTTATATAATAGTTTCATTGTCTACAAATGTAAATATTTTGTTGATGCTATGTCGGTTTAGCATTGCAAGTAACGTGAGGATTGCCGCAAGTTTTATAGTTACTCATCACATAACTTGCGGCAATCCGCCCGATTCAGGGTAGTTTTGCGAAACACGTTATCTGGAGTGAACATGGATGCAGTCCTTACGGTATTTGCTAAAAAAATGGAGATGCAACGATACTCACCTGCCACAATCAAAACGTATCGAAACAATATCCGTGTATTTGTGAACTACTTTATTCCCGCCAATCCTACAGATCTCACCGATGAACAACTTCAAGAGTTTATCTATGTGATGGTTAACGAGAGGAGCATCTCGCAGGAATATCAGAAGTCGTTGCTTGGAGCTATCAAACTCTTCTACAACCTCTGTTTCAACCGCAACATACGCATTGAGCATCTGTATCCCAAACGTAAAGAATCAAAACTTCCGGTTGTGTTTTCTACAGCCGAAGTAAAGAGTATCCTTGATGGTACGACCAACCTGAAACACAAGGCAATTTTAAGCACCATCTACGGGTGCGGGCTTCGTATCAGCGAGCTACTGCATCTTAGAATAGCCGATGTGGATTCCAAGCGTATGATACTGACGATTCGTGCGGGAAAAGGGAAAAAAGACAGAGAAGTGATGCTTTCGCCAAAATTGCTTGAACTCCTTCGCGAGTATTACAAAGAATACCGTCCAACGAACTTTATGTTCGAGGGGCAAGGCGGCGGTGCGTACACAGCGCGGAGTGTTCAGAATCTGCTCAAACAGGCAATGTATAGGGCGCAGATTAGCAAAGATGCAAGTATCCATACCCTGCGCCATAGCTTTGCAACACATCTCTTAGAAGCGGGAACGGATTTACGTTTCATTCAAGAACTTCTCGGTCATTCACATATCAAAACAACGACACTTTATACCCACGTAAGTTCGGTAGCAAAATCAAAAATCCCCAGTCCCTTAGATTTATTGTAGCTGTGGGCATTAAGGACACCGACGAGAGTATTTCTTGAAAGCATAACGCCATAACGCTTGGATGAAAACGGACTGCGCTTTCCGGCAGAGGGACGCGGCGGGCGGCGGGGAAACGTGCGGTGCCGGCTTGCCTATACCTTCACTTTCAGGAATTTCCGTTTGCCGACTTTGAGCAGCCGCTGTGTGGTGAGGTCAATGGTTGCGTGGATGTCGGTGACGCGCTCGCCGTCTATGCTGACTCCGCCGCCTTGTATCAACCGGCGCGCTTCGCTTTTGCTGGGGGCAAGGTGCGTGAGTGCAATCACATCAACAACGGGTGCGGGGCTGGCTATGTCAATGGTGAGTTCTTCTATCTCGTCGGGAACGTCTTTTTTCACAAACATGCGCTCGAACTCAGCGAATGCTGCGTCGGCTGCGGCGATTCCGTGATAGCGTGCAACGATGCGTTTTGCCACGTCCACTTTTGCGTTGCGCGGATGCAGCGAACCGTCGGTCAGTCCGTTGCTGATTGCTTCGGCTTCCGCCGCTGTGGCGAATGCGCCGTGCTGCGCGTAGCGTGCGATAAGGGTGTCGGGGATTGACATGGTTTTGCCGAACATCTCGCGCGGGGAGTCGGTGATGGCGATGTAGTTGCCGAGCGATTTGCTCATCTTTTCCACGCCGTCGGTTCCTTCCAGAATGGGCATGGTCAGGATGATTTGCGGCTCGATGCCGTAGGCGCGTTGCAGTTCGCGGGCAACAAGAAAGTTGAACTTCTGGTCGGTGCCGCCGATTTCGATGTCGTTTTTCAGGTGAACCGAGTCCATTGCCTGTGCCAGCGGATAGAGGAATTCGTGGAGCGAGATGGGTTGCTCGGTGTTGAAGCGTTTGTGGAAGTCGTCGCGTTCGAGCATTTGCGAGACGGTGTAGTTCGCCGTCATGCGGATGACATCGGCAAACGAAAGTTTGTCGAGCCACTCGCTGTTATAGACAACGGTTGCGCTTGCCACGTCCAAGATTTTTCCGGCTTGCTCGAAGTAGGTTTGCCCGTTGATGCGGGTTTCTTCGAGCGTGAGCGGCGGGCGTGTTTTGCTTTTGCCTGTGGGGTCGCCGATCATGGCGGTGAAGTCGCCGATGATAAACACAACTTCGTGACCAAGCTGCTGGAACTCGGCAAGTTTGTTCAGCACCACGGCATGACCGATGTGGAGGTCGGGGCGCGAGGGGTCGCAGCCGAGTTTGATACGCATGGGTTTGCCTGTGGCAATCGAGCGTTCGATTTTCTTTGCGAGTTCTTCTTCGGGCAGCAGTTCCGCCGCTCCGCGTTTGATGATGTCGAGTTGTTCGTTGAGTGATGCGAATGTCATTGTGTTCTACGGTTTGTTGCTGTATGCGGGCGGCAAATGTATGGCTCTGCGGTCAGACGGCAAGATGCGAAGCCGCAGAACTGTTGCGATGTGTATGGAGCGCAGGAGTTACGCTTAGAGGACGTGCATCACGCCGCATGTAATGTCGTCGCTTTGTTCGGCATCGCTGGCGAATGCCTGAACCTCACGCACGATTGCGCCAACAAGCTCGGCGGAGCTGCGGTGGGAATTGCTTTGCAGGCAGCGTAACATCCGGTCGTCGCCGAACTGCTCTTTGTGTGCATTCATCGCCTCGGGCACTCCGTCGGTGTACCACAGAACGCGGTCGCCGGGAGCAAGCTCAACTGTTTCTTTATCGTAAGGCAATTCTATTGCGCCCAGCACGAAACCGCCCGCCGAGAGTTCGATGCACTCGCCAGTTTCTGTGCGGTGAACATAGATGATGTTATGCCCGGCATTGATGCTGTGCAGCCGCCGCGTATCGTGTTCGTAGAGTCCGAACCACGCGGTGACAAACTTTTCGGAGGTCGTGGTGGCAATCAGCACGCGGTTCACGATATGCACCATGTCCCGCACATCGAATGTGCCGGTGCGGGTTTCGATATATGTTCGGATTGTGGCGCTGAGGATGGAGACGATGAGTGCGGCGGAGACGCTTTTACCGGAGACATCGCAAACGGCGAAGAGCGTGGTGTTGCTGTCAATCGGAAGCACGTCGTAATAATCGCCTGCCACTTGCTTGGCGGGAATCAGCGTTGCCGCAGTATCCAATCCCGTTACAAAGTTCACCGATGAAGGCAAGAGCTGCTTTTGTATCTCGCGTGCGATGCGGAGTTCGTGGTGCAATGCCTGTTGATCTACCTCCAACTGCATCAGCCGTGCGTTCTCGATGGAAACGGCGCATTGCATGGCAAGAATTTCCAATATCCCGATGTCGCGCTGGGTGAACACGCCGCCGCCGCGCTTGTTGATTGCCTGAATCACACCGATGAGTTTGCCTTTGTGAATCATCGGCGCGCAGATCATGGATTCGGAGCGGAAGTCGAGTGCTTTGTCGAATTCGGGATTGAAACGCGGGTCGTCGTAGCAGTTGTGGATGCAGAGTGATGTGCGGTGTTCGGCAACCCATCCGGCAATACCCACACCCAACGCGATGCCTTGCGATTTGATGAACTCGCCCGTTGTGCCGGTTGCTATCTGGAAATGCAACTCGCCGCTGCGCTCGTCCCAGAGTGCAAGCGAACTGCGCTCAACACCAAGCACCTCGCATGAACTGCTGATGATATCGTCGAGCAGAGTGCCGAGCGGTTTTGTCTCGGAGAGATGAACGAGTGTGCCGACAATGAAATTCAGTTCGTTGCCAACTAATGCGTCGGACTGTTCGGGTGCGTGTGTTGCTGTTTGCGTCGTGTTCATATCGGGATGCTGTTCAATGAGGAGAGATGCATTTGCCGCTGTGCAAAAATGATATGCGGGCATCAAACACAGTGCAAATGATTCGGCACTTATTCTGCGCGATGCAGGCGTATCTCGATGCCGTTCGTCCGTGCTTCGTTGATAAGTGCGTCGAGGATGCTTTGATGTGTGCGCGATAGTCCATTGAGCGTGACGAACTCGTCCCTGCCTTCCGCCGAACCTGTTGTTGTGAACGGCGCAACCAAGCGGCGCGACGTGAGTTTCACCGTCGGCGTATGGCTGACCGGCATTCTGTCGGCGCGGACATCCGACAAGTTTTTATAGAGAATCATTTTCAGCAGACCGTCCTTGATATCGCTCACCGACGGGAGCAGACCGTGGGCTGTGTGTTTTGCTTCAATCATCCACAGCATACCGCCGTTGTGTTCCACTTCGTCCACAGTCAGGAAATACTCGCCGCCCCACGCATCGCGTAGCGACACCTTTGCCTTGCTCAGTGTCGAGAGTGCTTCTTTCGGTTGTATCGTTACGTACTCGCGTTGCTGCGCCTGTTGCGATTTCTTCCGCGAATAGCGCATGAATTTTTCCATACTGTGGTGCATGGTGTTGCGGAACTCTGCAAAGCCGTTGTCGTTGTGCATCTGCGCTCCGGTTGCAGTAGCGATTGCATCGTAGCCCTGCTCAACACGCTCCATCAATCCCGATTGCAGCAGTTGCAGTTGGGCGATATTCCACTCGCGCACCGAGAGTGACGAGGACATCAGTTCCTTGAGTTGCCCCACCACATACTCATTATCAAATTGGAAGTTCGTCACCGATGTTCCGCGAAGCGTGGCAGCGTTGTAGTATGCAAGCACAAGCCGTACATCGAGCAAAGAAAGCATCATTGCCGTATCCCATTGCAGGAAGTCGCGCTCGCCGCGTGTACCCTCGTCTTTCACGACAGGAATAACCGCTGCGCGATTGGGATAGGGAAGCGTGTTATACACGCGCTCGTAGGGATAGGAACGTGTGCGTTTGGGCGATACCCATTTCGATACGGCAACAACCGTCTCTCCGCTGCGAACAGTAACGGCAGGTTGCGCTTTGTTAATATCAAATCCCTCAAGCGGACGTTCCTTGAGCGGGGCGGCGCATTGGGGCTGGTATTGAATGTTATTAATGATACCGGTGATTGTCATGCCGGCAAAGGTAGCACACGGCGGTCGTTAGAATCGGCGCACTCTCATTTTTGCTCTTGGATATTGTGCTTAATCCTCGCGCTTGAACGGAACGAACCACGTCTCGCCCACGCTCATGCTGACGTTGAAACGGATGAACTCCTCGCGCAGGAGGTTTGCCGCGCCGCGGATGCCCGCATTGATGGATGCATCCACCATTGCCGCACCGCCAAAGGGCAGTTGCATACCGAACGAGCCGTAGAATTCGGAGATAGCCACGCCATCCACTTTGAAGTAGAGTTGACGCATTCCGCCGCCGATGCTGAATGCCACACGGTCGAAATACGCCGTGCCCGCGCTTTGCACACCAAGCCGCGAAATCCCGAATGATGCGCGGAACGCATTGCCGGGCGTAATGCCATCGTTCATGCGGTAGGTGATGCCGCTCATCGCGGTATATTCAACATCGCCCGCAAAAAGGAATTTACCCGAACGGTACGACGCGCCGATTCCGGCAATGGTCGGCATCGGGCTTGACCCCGACGAGAGGAAGTTCGTATCAATCGAAATCTGTCCCGCTTGCGATTCCGTGCGGTAGTTGATAGTGGTGTTGTAGCGAATGGTGCCGTTCACCGTCAGTGCGCCGCCGATGGTCAGCAGTTTATCCGCCGACATCCACATTGCACCGATGCGCCCGCCGAATCCCGTCATCTGGTCGCGCCGAGCATTCAGAGAGTTATAGGAACTCTCGCTGTACATTGTGGTTTCGTAGCGGTCAATGATAGTGCCGAAATGAATAAGTGCGCTTGCGCCAAGATGCAGCCCGTCTGTGACGTGTGTTGTTCCGCCAAGATATGCGGTGACTAATCCGCCGCTGCCGTAGAAGTTGGAGAGACCGCCGATAGAGCCGCCGCCTTCGCTCGAATCCTTTGGAATGGAGATATTGCGTGTGAAGGCATAGTTGATACTGCTTGAGGGAAATATGCCGATGCTTGCCGCCGTTGCCGTTGCAGTATCGAGTGCAAAGAGAACAGCCGCGCCATCTAATTTGCCGTTATTCTGGCTTGTTATGTCGCTGCCTTGCGTGATGCGGATTTGATTAAAACGGTAACCGCCTTGAATGCGCGTATTCTTCACCAATCCCCACAGCGCGGGGTTGATGGAATTGATGAGGTAGTCGGAGTTCACACCATACACCGAGCCGCCGATACCGTCGTAGCCGGCGCCAACGGACTGACGCATATCGCCAAAGCCGATGATGGAATAGTTCGAGCCGCCTTGTGCGCGGAGCGATACGGCAGCCGCCATTGTAAGAACCGCGAAACAGAGCGCGCGGGACATCATACGGAGTGTCATTATTTCTTGCCTCCGAACGTGGGACGCGAAACATGCGTGATAATCAGTTTTGGACGCTTCGTGCTGTCTGCTGTAAAGTTATAGATTGCCATTTGCTCGCAACCAACGGTATTCACGGGCGAGATGGTGACATACCCTTTGCCGTTGTCGTCGTAGAGTGCGCCCTCGATGACACGCGGAACATTGTCGAAGATGATTTTATCACTGCCCGACTGCCGCCGCCCCAAGTAGCCCGCCGTCCGCCGCGACGAAAGGTAGGTCAGTTGCACAACGTGCGATGTTGCGCTGTCGGTGTTGTTTGGTCGGATGTTGCCTGCGCGGTAGCGTGTTGTGTCCACCGTCAGGATGAGTCGGGCACTGAGAATCGAGTTGAGTTTTGGGATGCTGCTTACATCGAAGTACATCCGCGCACTGCGGGTGACAAGAGATTGCACCGTGAAGAATTCGTTCGGCAGTGCGGGCGCGTCGGCAAGCGTCATGTCGTTGCCCGATACCAAAAGCAATGAGTCGCGCACTCCGGCTGCATTGCGATAAAAAACCCGCATCCTGATATTGGGCAATGTCTGGTTCAGCGTGTTTGAAGAAAATTGCCGCACAACGGTACTCGTCAGTTTGGGAACGAAACCGATGCCATACACAAGTTGCCGCTTCGACGAATCGGCGAAATTCCGCAGCCATTCGGCGATAAGGGTTTTGCCCTCGTCATTAACGGGGAGTTCCAAGTCGGGCAATGCGGAATCAAGCGGGATAGTGCCGCTGAACGACGCAATCGGCAACGGTGAAAAGTAATCCGGTTTGGGTGTTCCGTCGGTATTGAAGAGGTCGTTCCAACGCGGTACGAATTTGATAGTGTTGCCGGTGTCATTGACAACAAACGGCTTGGTAAGCCGGACGACATCAAACGCAAGCTGGTTTGCCGTGCTGTCGCCAAAGACATAGCGGCGCGGTTTCATCAGCAGTGTTGCCGATTCAATTTGCTGCGCGGTGATGGTTCGCAATGTATCGGGCAGGTTCGTAAAGCGGAGTATGGTTGTCGCTTTATAGGTCGGTGTGCTGCCGATATACAGAAAACCCTGATTATAGTTGAATGTGGGATTATGGATAGTCGAATCTACTGTGAATAGCGGCACAGTCAATGATGAAATCGTTGTAGCGTTCACGCTTTCGGGTGCGAGCTCCGAGCCGACTTCGTTCGGTGCTTCGTTGCAGGCGGCAATCAATACAAGCAACGCAATGGAACATACGAACGCAGCAGTTCTGCGAACCATACCGCCGGGAGTGCCGTCTCTTCTCTGTTGTTCTCTCATATCCTGTCTGTGTCAATTCGTTGAATGCCCGTGAAATCCTCTGCGCCGGAGTGCGCATGAACACACACGACGCACCACGCGGAAACATCGTGCCGTATGGAAATAACAAAGGACTCTCGCCGGGCATGACAAAAGTCCCTGTCGTATTCAGCGCGGCTGCGGTATTACATCATCAGCGAGCGATATACTTCTTCGTAGTGGCGCGCCGACTTTGCCCACGAGAAATCGCGGCTCATGCCGTTCTTCACCACTTCGCCCCACATCTCGGTATCGCCATACACTTTTAGTGCGCGTTTCACGGCGGCAAGAAATTCGGCGGCTTCGTATTTCTTAAACACGAAACCTGTCCCATCGGGTGATTTCTTCGCATCAAACTCGGTGACGGTGTCGGCAAGACCGCCGGTGGCGCGGGCAATTGGCACACTGCCGTACATCATGGAGTACATCTGGTTCAAGCCGCACGGCTCGTGGAGCGACGGCATCAGGAACATATCCGTTCCCGCTTCAATCAAATGCGCCAGTTCATCATCGAACCCTAAGTTCACCGAAAAATTCTTCTTGAATTTGGCGGCAATTTTCTCGATGTCTTTTTTCATCTTGATGTCGCCGTCGCCAAGCAAAACCACCTGCACGTTTTCGGCAAGGATTTGCGGCAGTGCTTCGATAAGCAGCGGCGTACCTTTTGATTCCGAAAGGCGCGAGACGACACCGATAACAGGCGTTCCGGCTTTTTCGGTCAGACCGAATTTCTCAAGAAGTTTTTTCTTGTTCGCGGGCTTGCCCGATTGCCACGTGGCGGCATCATATTGCTTGGCGATGAACGGGTCGCTCTTGGGCATCCAACCATAGAGGTCAATGCCGTTCAGAATACCATGAACATCGAATCCTTTGAGCGACGTGTGCAGCCCGCCGCCGATAGTTTTATCTTTCAGAATTTCCTGTGCGTAGGTCGGGCTGACGGTTGTCACCCTGTCGGCGTATGCAATACCCGCTTTGGTAAAGTTCATCTTTTTATCATGCGTCATGTTGGGATACGCATCTTCGGGAATGCCGGTTTTCTCTAAACTGTCGAGCGGGAAAAAGCCTTGCTCGGAGAAGTTATGGATGGAGAAAACAACCTTGGTCTTGGCAAATTCCTCGGCATAGACGGTGCGGACAAGTGCGGGGACGAGTCCTGTCTGCCAGCCGTTACAATGGATAATATCGGGAAACCAGCCAAGCAACAGGCAGGTTTGAATCACCGTCCGGTCGAAGAAGATGAAGCGCTCGTCGTTGTTGTAATTCTTTCCTGTGGTTGGGTCGGAATACAGTCCTTTTTTGGCATCAAAGAAGTTGAAGTTGGTCGTCACATACGCCTGAACCTTGGTTCGCGGGTTGTTGATGGACGATGATTTCACCGTTGCCGGCTCGTAGATATCGCCCACGGGAATCATGATGTCGCGCAAGCGGTTAATCTCATGAATCCTGTTCTTCCGCTCGCTGATATTGCCGTATTTAGGCAGCATGACGCGGATATCGTGTCCCAAATCGCGGATGGCGAGGGAGAGTGAATACGAGACATCGGCAAGACCGCCTGTTTTTGCAAAAGGATAAACTTCGCTCGAAACGTAGAGAACGCTTAACGGTTTCGTGGACATTCGGTGATGAGATAGTGTTGGATGATGGTTACGGATTCGATTCCCGACGGCTTGTCACAAACACAGGGTAAAATTCAGTGTTTCGGGAACGATTTTTGACATATAAGGCGCAAAAATACGGCAACCGTGCGGAAGTCCAAGCAGGAAAGGTGTTCCAAGCCGCATATCAGGCGCGGGCGGCGGGCGCGGGGGAATAGAGAATTCACTACCAAATCACCTCCGCCTACTCCACCGTTATCATCAGTTCCACGCGGCGTTTCAGTGTGTTGGGCGTGGTGGTTTCGTCGGCTCCATGAGCGGCGATCTACTGTACTCCAGATTCCATATGTATGTGTTTCAATACTCGGTAACGTAGCACGCTAATAGCATACAGCACTATAGTGTTCACTCGGACGGCAGAGGGAGTAGAGACGCGCCGAGGCAAGAACGGACGGGCAACGGCGGTCTGCGCTTTCCGGCAGCGGGAGGGTTTGGCGGAGGGGAAAGGTGCGGTGCCGTTTATGTATCAATGGACAGTGTGTTCTTTTGGGTTGGTATGAGTGGTGTTGATTGTTGCGGCGCAACGTGTGCCGATGGTGCGGTGCGGCGGGCGCAACGGTAGATGACATCAACAATGTCGCGGCGGACGGTTGTGGCGGGATAGCGGTATGCGTCGCGGCGACGTTGGCGGCGGAAGGGGACGGTATCTATATCCACGGGCTGTTCGACAAAGCGCAGTTTGCCTTCGCGGGAAAGGTATTCGTCTATTGCCGGACGGCGACCGGTGAACATGCTGACGGTGGGCGTGCCGAGTAATGCTGCCTCGCGGTTCATAGTGCCGCCGCCGCTTACCACTACATCGCTCCAATAGAGCAGTTGTAGTCCGGGTAATGCTTCATCCATAATGCGGACGTTCGTCAGTTGTTCGCTCTCAATGATGTGTTGCACAAAGTCGCGGTCGGTGCGGGTTCGCGGTGTGACGATGCCCCGTGCGTCCGGTTCATGCTTGAAGCGGCGCACAAGTGCTGCAAGAATGTCCTCGCTCCGGCGGTCGTGATAGTTCGAGGTCATCGAACTTGGTCGGATGGTTATCATGGGCGAGTGGTGCGGAATACCGAGCGATTCGCGGAACGTCGGGTCGGGTACGAAGTCGGGCAGATACAATTCTTCTTTGAATCCGTTGTAGCGGCTGATTTTTTTGAGCGGCAATCCTGCTTGCGTAAGGATTCCGTCGCTGAGGACGGCGGGACAAACAAGCATATCGGCGCAGCGCTTGAAGATGTGCATCTCGGTCCACTCGTAGTCGAAGAACACCACGCTTGGTATTCCCATCGCTTTTGCAGTAAGCGAAAGTGCACGCGAGCCGTGGCTTGCTGCCACATCGGGTTTGAAGGAACGCACCAACCGTGCAAGCGCAACACTGCGCCCCGCAAGGTTCGCTACTTTCTTTAGCGTTCCGGCACCGGCATGTGACGACACGCTGACGTACTTAATGCCTGCATTATCGAGCATCTGCCGCGTTTGGGCGTATTCGCGTGCTGTTACCAACACCGAATTCCCTTCGCTGCGAAGTTGCGTAATCACCGGTGCGAAGAACGGCACGTGCGGCGAGTTATCAATGTCTATCCAAACTCTCATGATTCATCCTTGATACTATGCGGTGCGGTATGCCCCTTGTCATGAAGCACATCGGGCAATGATTATGCCACTCGGGTATTGCAATCCCGCCGCACAGTGTAGTTTTGAACCACAGTATCATAACACAACCAACTCGAATCCCCATGTCAGCCACTGCACAGAACGTGTATTCCCCCGCCAACCTTTTGGAGCAATCCAAAAGCGCACCCTATGAACTTGGCTATTACAAGCTGCGGTTTTATGTGGACGACAAAGGTCTGCTTGCCAAAACCGACACCGGTATTCTTGGCGATTTCTTCTATTCGCCGTCGGGCGGAACCCTCCGCGATTCCGCAATGAACATTGTGCTGTACAGCGCAAAGTTCGACATCTACAAGGGCATCGGTGCGGCATCTGCGGAATAATATCATGCGGGCGGATACCATTCAACCGCCGACCAATCACAGACGCTAATCGCCCGACCAGATGCGCGTACAAGATTATATAGGAAAAATTTCGTGGACTGTTGCCGAGAAGGCATTGTTCCTGTTCTACGGCGTGTTCGTTACGTTCGTCCAGATTCGCGCACTCACGCCCGAAGAGTACGGGCTGTTCGGCTTGCTTATCACGCTGCAAACGTGGGTGTTCACCATTGCCGACGGGATGGCATTGCAAGGAATCATTCAGTTCGGTGCGGCGGATGGCGAGCGGAAAAGTATCAATACCTACGCACTTGCGGGGTCGTCGCTTATTGCCGTGGGTGTTCCGCTTGTGATTGCCCTTGTGCAGCATCTTGCCGCTTCGGCGGGATGGATTGCCGGCAACGCGCAATTCAGCCGTATCGCACTCCTGCTTCCGCTGTACTGCCTGATTACCATACCCAAAATGTTCACCATGAAACTGCTGCTGCGCGATGTTCAGATGAAGCACATCTTTTGGGTGAATTTCTCGTGGTTCGGCACCATGACTGCCATGACGTTGTGGATGATTCTGCATGGCACGTTTGCGCCCAAAGGCGGCGACGCGCTTCGCTATTCGGGATTCGAGAGCATGGTGCAGATTGCCTTTACGGGTATGGCGGTCAGTTCGGTGGCGGGTATTCTTGCCGCTCGTAAAATGCTTGTCTTCACGCGGCGCATCGGGCAACCCCTGATGCGGAAGTTCCTTGGCTTCGGCACGCCGCAGGCATTGCTTGGCGCAATCGGAACATCGGTTCGCCAGCTTGATGTAGCCGTGATTCAATACTTCTTTGGCAGTTTGAATGTGGTGGGGCTTTATACCGCCGCCAAAACGCTCTACCGTGTGTTCGAGCAAGGAAGCGATGCTGTGTATGTGATACTGTATCCGGCGGCGATTCGCTTAGTGCACGAAGGCAACACCGCGCAACTCCGCACCGTGATTGCAAAAGCGGTATCATTTGCCGTTGTGGCTGCGGTAGCAAGTGTGGTGGTGCTCGAACTTGGCGGCACTGCGCTTTTGGTGAGTGTGTTGGGAAGCAAATATCAAGCGGCAAGCGGTTTCTTTAATGTGCTTGTTCTCGGAGCGGTGTTTCTGCCGTTCGTCCCCATCGGCGCACTCTATCTTGCCTTCAATGATTCGCGCTTGTTGCTGCTGAATATGACGCTCTCGGCACTTGGCGGACTTGCCGCACTTGTCATCGCATCGGCACTGATGGTGCAATGGGCGTTACCTCTTGGCATGGTCGTCTTTGGCGCACTTCATGCCATACAGAACTTTCTTTATGCACGCCGCACAATCGGGCTGAGCATTCCCTCGCTGCTGCGGGCAATCCCTGACACGCTCAACTTTGTAAAATCGAAAGTGGGCTAATCCCCTTCGTTCCGTTACTTATTTCCGTTTCTTTTTTCGCTTTGTATTCTTTGCCGCCACCGTGCCTACATACATAGGAGTGTATGCGCGGTATGTTGCTTCGATTCCTTTTCCGAACTCGGTATGCTTAGCGGGAATCCTCAGCTCGCCCGCAAGGGTGGGAATAACCGAGCGAATCGCCGCCGCGCCTTTGCTTCCGTCGGCAAACGTCCACGTCGTTCCATCGGTCGAGAATCCCACAAGCGGCAGCACCGAGCTAATCCTCGCCGAATCCACCATAACCTCCATCAGTTGTTCAACCACACACTGATAGCCGCCCGGATACTTCAGCACTTGCAGCACCTTGCCCGCTTTCAGCGTCGTGATTTTCGTTGTCGAGAGTTTCGTCAGTTGCTTTTTGAAAAACGCCATCGCGCTGTCCTGCCCGCCCAATTCCTTAATCACCAGCGGATGCTGATACCGCAAGAACACGGCGTAGTCCTGCGACTTCATGGCATACATCATCTCGGTTGCCGAGCGCGTCACCACACGTTTCATCGCCGTGGTATCAAGTCCGGCGGCGGCATGGGCTGTAGCAACCACACACACCGCCACTGCCACAGCGGCAACGCTGCGAAAAATCCGCAACACATTCCCCATAGATTTCCATCCCGTTAGTTGAACGCGGCAAGATAGCCACAGCCCGTAAAACCGCCAAGCAAAGATGCCATAGAATGGGCTATACTCCAAGCCGGCACCGCACCTTTCCTCTCCGCCAAACCCTCACTCTGCCGGAAAGCGCAGTCCACCGTTGCCCGGACGTTATGGCGTTATACTTTCAAGAATACCCTCACGTACAGACGTGCCGCGGCGCGTCTCTACAACTCTGCCGTCCGAGTGAACACCGCATTGCATACTGCCGCCTGCGTGCTAAGTTGCGGCAATCATCAATCGGAAAATCATTGAGCCAATGTACAACTTCTCATACTTCAAAGAAAAGGATAAGCAAACACTCTTGCAGTTCATCGAGGAACACCCGTTTGCGTTTATGAGCGGCAGTTTCCTTTCGGGAAAACAGGTTGCAACCCAAATACCCGTATTGCTTGATGAACGGGATGGAGAACTGTTTTTACAAGGACATCTGATGCGAAACACAGACCATCATAAAGCGTTCGTCGAAAATCCGAATGCACTGCTTGTGTTCACCGGTCCAAGCTGTTATGTAAGTGCATCGTGGTACAGCAATCCGCAGATTGGCTCTACATGGAACTACATGAGTGTCCATATCGCAGGTCGCGTCAGGTTTATGACCGATGATGAACTCACCGGTTTCATGCGGAAACTGACGTTACAGTTTGTGTACGGTAACACACAATCACCAACATTCTACGACAATCTCCCCGACCAATTTTTACGCAACATGATGCCGGCGATTGTAGGTTTCGAGATCAAGGCGGAGAGCATTGAGAATGTGTTTAAGCTCAGTCAGAACAGGGATGAAAAGAGCTATCTCAACATTATAACAAAACTTGACGAGCAAGGCGGTAATAGTGCGTTGATTGCAGCGGAAATGCGAAAACGTCAAGCAGAACTCTTTCCGGCTGGCGTTGCATGGGATGCATCACGATTCGACTCGTAAGCTATGAATATCGCGCATAGTTTGCATACACCACGAAGCAGAAGATGTTCCTTTGCAATACAGATAATGAGTGGTAAGTTGCGGATGGGGAATAATAGAGTTTCAGCAGAAAAATCCTATGAACTACGTTAATTGCCTACTGTATTATAGTTTATCAATCAACAGTAGCGATAATCCATTAGCATGGTATAAAGATGACAAAACATTATGACATAAATTGGTTGATTGACAGCTATGAAAGTGGTGAAACTTTGAAGTTCATTTACTTTTGGGGACACAGCGATACACTCAACGAAGGAATAGGCAAGTTTTGCCTAAGTCAATGGTTTAAAAGTCCTTTCATGATTGAGAACAAGACATATAAGACTTCAGAACATTGGATGATGTCGCAAAAAGCACTTCTCTTTAACGATAAAAAAACTTTTGATAAAATCATATCTGTAGACAGACCTGAAGAAGCAAAAGAACTCGGGAGAGAAGTTATAGGTTTTGATGACGCTATTTGGAATGACAAGCGATTTGAAATTGTAAAAATTGGAAACATTCATAAGTTCAATCAAAATCCTATCCTTGCTGACTATCTATTAAGAACAGGTGATAAAGTTTTAGTTGAAGCAAGTCCAACTGATATTGTTTGGGGTATTGGTCTTCACCAAGATAGTAAAGGCATTGACAATATCTATGCTTGGCGTGGACTTAATCTACTTGGTTTCGTTCTTATGGAGGTTAGAGACTTCTTTAATGAATTTGGACATTTCAAGACACTTGATAACGCACAACAGACACCTTGGACTATGTTTCCAAACATTGATAAGCATGATATGTTTTGGACAATGGGAAAAGGTGAAGATTGTATAATTCAATTTTACGAGTATTACAACGATCTTTCAGACAGGGATAAGATAATTTTTACCTTAACAAATCCTGCACCTTATGACTGGTCAGACATTTACGAATAGAAAATAGAACTATACTACATGTAACAGTACATTTACAACAACCGTAGATGCATACTCTGTAGATAGTTTTGCAATTATTGAACGTTCAATTCTTTCAACGAAAATTTGGGTGAAAAGCCAACTTATCACAAAGTGATCA
>JAEUSO010000420.1 GCA_016788605.1 Candidatus Kapaibacterium sp.
AAAGAATCTCCATATTCTCTTTGCTGATTCCAATTCCTGTGTCTTTGACCTTGAATATCAATTGCCGCTCCCCGCCTATCTCTATTGTTGAAACTGCAAGAGTTACACCGCCCTCTTTGGTGAACTTTATTGCATTTGTGACGATGTTATTCACGACTTGTGTAATCTTTGGCTTATCAGCGGTCACCGGGTAGGATTCCTTATCAACATCAAGAGTCAGAGTTATGCCCTTCGTTGCAGCCATGTAGGTCAATAATTCAGTCAGTGAGCGGAGTTCATCTACAATATCATAATTCTGCGGGTTCAAGGCAATCGAACCGGATTCAATTGCGGCAAGGTCGAGCAAATCGTTGACTAAGGCGAGTAAATGCTCTGAACTTTGACAAATGACTTTACTAAAATGACGGACTGATGTTTCGTTCTTGGCTTCATCAGTATCGCGGAGAATGGTTGCCAATCCATTGATACCGCCAAGCGGCGATCGCAAATCATGCGAAAGTATCCTGACCAACCGGTCTTTCTCATTATTCAACCGCTCCAACTGCCGAATATGTTCTGTGCGCTCTTGCTGCAAATTGCGTATGGTAAGATGTACCGATACACGTGCAACCACTTCACGTTCGTTGAAAGGTTTTGCCACGTAATCCACTGCACCGGATTCCAACCCGCGCACTTTTGTATCGGTCTCGGAAAGCGCACTAAGAAAAATCACCGGTATATCCGCCGTTCGCTCACGCTGCTTGAGTTCCTTACAGGTTAGGATACCGTCCATTCCGGGCATCATCACATCAAGAAGAATCAAATCGGGGAGGCGTTTCTCAACAAGCCGCAATGCCTGCTCACCACTAAAAGCAGCAATCACATTCATGCCCGCATCGCGCAACACTTGCGAGAGGACAGTCACATTTTGTTCAACATCATCTACAATCAAAACAAGATTTTTCTTTGGCTCGGAGGTCAGCATTGGCGTCGTTTGAGATGAGAATTCTACGGGAAGTATCGGATGATTCTATGAAAGATTGAGATTGTTTGGTGTCAACCGTTCGATTTCAATGCCCGTGCATTGCGTTGCAATCCGGCAAGTTTTGTCCGCTTGACGGGCGATTTCCGAAACCGTTCGCTGAATTGCCCTTGTTCCATACTCAGAACACCGTCGAGATGAAGCGATGTTTCCGCATTGCGCGGCTCGAAGCACGGCTCTGCCGTTTCCTGTTTGAACCTGTTCCACGGACACACATCCTGACACACATCGCAGCCGAACAACCAGCCGTCAAGGTTTTGTGAAATGTCAAGAGGGATTTCAATATCCGGTTTCGTTTCAATCGTCCAATACGGGATGCAACGTGTGGAATCAACAACATACGGTTGGAGGATCGCCCCCGTGGGACAGGCATCCAAACATGCTGTACACGTACCGCAATAATCTGCGACAGGGTTATCATACTCAAAGACGGCGGTGGTTATGATGACCGAAAGAAAAAAGTATGAACCGGCGGTGCGCGAGATAATGTTTGAGTGTTTGCCCTGCCAACCGATGCCGGCACGGACAGCCCACGCTTTTTCCATCACCGGACCAGTATCCACATACTGACGCGTTGTAGCTTCAGGAAACTGTGAGTGCAGATACTCTTCTACAAGACGCAGTTTTGGAGGTATGATCTCGTGGTAATCATCGCCCCATGCATACCGTGAGATTTTTCCGCTTCCTTCATCCAACGGCGTGTTATTATGCTTAGTGAAATACGTATGTGTAAGTAAGATTACTGATTCAGCACAGGGGAAGAGTAACCTAAGAAAATGGCGTTGAGCATCATTTCGTGCAAGGTAACCCATTGTGCCATGGTAGCCGCGCCCAAGCCATTCTTGCATCCGGGCATATTCATCATCAAGCGTAGTTGCTTTGGCAATGCCAACCGACGTAAATCCCACTGACACCACATACTGTTTCAGTTGCTCCGTTTGTTCATGCACTGTCTGTACTTTGCCTATGCTGAACTCCATGTGTCAATCCCTCATCCATGCTGGACGTGTATCGGCATCTTCTACATACACAATCCCG
>JAEUSO010000421.1 GCA_016788605.1 Candidatus Kapaibacterium sp.
GCTCGGACATGGACATTTTCACCGCCCGTGCGGGAACGTATGGCAGCGCGGTTGTGCGCTATCCGAACGGAACAATCGGATTAGGCATCGGTGTGGACACACGTTTTCCGGGCAGGCACGATATTCATTTTATCGGCGAACTCTGGAATAACGATTTAAGCAAACCAACCAACACGGCGGTTGTGCTTGGATTGCGGCTTGCGAATTCGTCTCTCTCGGTTGACTTCGGCATGGCGGTGATTTCCGCACCGGCATTTGTCCCCGTGATGAGTTTTGCATGGACTCCCTTTTAAGCACTACCGCACAGTCACCGGCGTTGTGTGAATCATAAAACGAACCGCATCAGTTATTTTCGCCTGATAGAAAAATAACAGCGAGATAATCCACCGTATCGCGTGTCATTGTTCTGATTCAAGCACACGACGTTTCTCATATTACACAGTTTTACCCATGTTCAAACGTTACAGTATTTCCGCAGGGATGTTTCTTGCACTCCTTGCCGCATCATCGCTGAATGCGCAGCAGCACCGCGCACCTGCGTCGAACCCGCCGAGAGTTACAGCGAATAATCAACAAACCGCTGAACAAGCTCCGTCTGTTCAGTCACCAACCGCACAAACGCTTTACAGCCACGGCGACCCGACGGTGGACGAGCAGTTAACGCTGGAATACATCAATCGCGCCCGTGCAAACCCGACGGCGGAAGGTGTCCGCCTAGCAACAACAACCGATAAAGATGTTCAGGGCGCGTACTCTTATTTTAAGATTGATGTGAATAAAGTGAAGCAGCAGTTTGCAGGGTATCCTGCCCGCCCGCCCGTTGCGCTTCACGCAAAACTTAGCGCAGCAGCCCGCCGCCATTCGCTTGATATGCAAGCGAAAGATTTTCAAGGACACACCGGAAGCGACGGCAGCAATATGGTACAGCGCATTCAAGGTGCAGGTCATACCACAGGCAATGCGTGGGGCGAAAATGTAGCTGCGTATGCAAAGAACGCATGGCACGGACACTGCGGATTCAACGTGGATTGGGGCGAGCAAAACCAGATTGAACTCGGTCACCGCCAAAACATTATGAACTTTACCGGTTCGCTCTTCAATGAAGTGGGAATCTCCGCTATACCCGATGCCAATTCCTCAACACAAGTCGGTCCGCTGATTGTCACACACGACTTTGCCGCAACTGCTGAAATCTATATTCTTGGCGTTGTATATAAAGACAAAAACAACAACGGATTTTATGATGCAGGCGAGGGGATTTCCGGTGTGACGATTACGCCCTCGAAGGGCAGTTACTACACAAAGTCATCAGCATCGGGCGGTTATGCAATTCCGATGAAAGGCGTGTCGGGGGCGGTAACACTTACCGCATCGGGCAATGGTGTGAACGAGGTCAAGCAAATCACGATGGGCACGCAGAATATCAAAATTGACTTTGGTCAGGCAACCACACCGGGCGTTATTCTGATGAGTCCGCCGGATGCCGAGGAACTCCGCACCGACTCAACCAAGCTTCAGTGGATGAAAGTGAATAGTGCGACAGCATACCGGTTGCAAGTAGCCACCGATGCCGACTTTACCGAATTGATTGTGAATGATTCCACCGTAAAGGACACAACCTACACACTCCGTAAGCTAAAAAATGTCAGCAGCTACTATTGGCGGGCAATGGCAAAAACACCAACGATGGGGTGGGGGGAATATTCCCCGGTCTATACATTCAATGTAAAAATTCTCCCGTTGCCGATTGGGTTGATTGCCCCTGCGGACAAAGCCAAACTGAGCAGCAAGAGCATCCCGTTCAGTTGGAATCCTTCGCCGGCGCCTATCGAGGAATACTACTTTGAAATTGCCACCGACACGATTTTCCTTGACCTTATCCACTACCGCAGCTTGACCGAAACATCTTACACATTCACCGACAGCAAGGATAGCATTCTTGAAAACGTTCCTTACTACTGGCATGTGTCGGCAAAGAACGAAGCCGGCTTCGGCGACTACAGTCCGTACCGCACGTTCACCTATTCAAAAACCACAACAAGTGTGGATG
>JAEUSO010000422.1 GCA_016788605.1 Candidatus Kapaibacterium sp.
GAACAATCCGATATTTTTTGTCCGACAAAAAGGAGGGCATACTCCTGACACAGACCATTGGATGCTCCGAATTGACCAAATTCTTCAAAAACTGGGACCGGATATTCTGCGCCGTTCCTGTTTTTCCTGCAATGGTCAATCCGCGCACCTTTGCTTCCATTCCCGTTCCGCGCTCGACCACCGACGTGAACATTGAACGGAGTGTTTGAGCAGTAGCGGCGCTTACCACCCGCCGAACAGATTGGGGCTGCGTTTCGAGAAGGGTTTTGCCGTTTGCATCTGTGATTGATTTCACGATATAGGGGCGCATCAACACGCCGTTGTTGGCAATCGCTGCATAGCAGTTCGCCATTTGCAACGCCGTTGCCGCAAGCTGATACCCGAACCCCATAAAGAGTTTTGTACTGCGGTCGAACTCGTTGGGCTTCTTCAACAGTCCGCGCACTTCGCCCGGTATGTCGAACCCTGTGGGAATGCCGAAACCGAAGTTGCGCGTATAACGGTAGAGCGTGGCATTCTGCTGTGCATGTGCAAGTTTTGCAAACACAATGTTACTTGATTTTTCTAATGCTTCGGTCAGTGTTACCGTACTCATCGGCTCGTGGTCGGTAATCACCGAACCGTCGCTGAAACGCATCTCACCGTTCAATCCGTCCACCATGGTTTCGGGGCTGATACTCTTTTGTTCGAGTGCAATCGCCGAGGTGACAAGTTTGAAGGTGGAGCCGGGTTCGTACATATCGGTTATGGCGCGAAGCCGCATGGCGTCGGCACTTCGCTGAACACCCATCACGTTCGGGTCGTACACGGGATACGAGGCAAGTGCGATCACTTCGCCGGTTGCAGGATTGAGTGCAATGGCAGTCCCCGACACCGCACGCGATTTTTCAATACCCGTTCGGAGTTCGTATTCCACAATCTGTTGCAGCTCTGCATCGAGCGTTAGCTGTACGTTGTGTCCGTGTTGGGCGGGCTGCACAATGTTGTTCACGCCGGGTCGCATCCGTCCGCGTCCGTCGCGTTGCATAACCGCAATACCGCTCTGCCCGCGCAGCAACGAATCAAGCGCAAGCTCAATGCCCGCAAGCCCGCGGTTATCCACGTCGGTGCAGCCGATAAGTTGCGCCGCCATCGAACCATGCACATAGTTTCGGCGCGGTTCGGAAAGGCGAATAAAGCCGGGGTCGGTGATGGAATCCAGCATCGAAACGGCATTCACATTCAGCCCGCGTGCAAGCCACACAAAATTACGCGAACGCGCCGCTTCCACTTTTGCTTTCAGCACACCGGCTTCGATACCGCTGCACCGCGCAAGCAGGGCTATCACATCGTCGGAATGTTCCAACATCTTCGGGTCGGCGGCAAAGGATGCGCTTTGGATTGTTTCGGCGATAATTGTTCCGTTGCGGTCAAGGATTTTTCCCCGCTCGGCGCGAAGTTCGATTTTCGCTTCGTATTGCTTTCGCGCTTTCTCGCGCAGGTCGGCTCCGCGAAGTATCTGAATGTAGAACAGCCGCACCAGCACAGCCAGAAAACCGGCGACGATAAGGAGTGCGATAATTCTAAGCCGCCAGGGAAAGTTCTTTGGCGAGAATGGTGCGGGTTTCGGTGCTTGGGGTGCGTCGTGCATGAGGTGTAGGATTATGCTGCCTGGCAATCGGCGGATACCGGATGGTTGTGCTGCTTCGCATCCGTTTGCATTCCGCTTATGCTCTGCCCAAAGATACCACATCAGATTACCGTTCTGCAATTCCGGCACATGGTCTGTTGGTTTGCACCGTACCGTCCGGACGGCGGAGAATGACGGTCATAAGCGGAACATTTTGTCTGATTCTGGGGCTGATTTTTTTTGCAAACAAATGAACTATCGGTGCTAATTTGAGGTTAGCAAACACACAACACAAGAATCTTTAGTGCGGTGTTCACCACATCCGACGTAAAGAACAGATTCAAATAGCAGAGTTGTTCGTCTGCTTCATCAGGTCGGTTATCCCAGAACTACACAAACACGGCGCACCACTTCATTTACCGGTG
>JAEUSO010000423.1 GCA_016788605.1 Candidatus Kapaibacterium sp.
GGCTCTGGCAAGCGAGTCCGTCAGGTTCACCGTGAATTTGTAGCGGGCGGAGTCCATGAGCGGAACGTCGTTGTAATATGCCATGCCGCCAAGCACTGCAAGCACGATGTTCGAATCGCGGGGAATTTCGCGGAACGCCACTACACGCATATCCACCATGCTGTCGCGCGGGGGACGGTTCGCAGGGTTGAGATAGGTGATTGCGCCCGTGAGCGAGATTTCGGTATCCTGAATCATTGCGGGGTCGAGACCGCCGTCGCAGCCGCCAAACACAACAATCGTTATCAACGCCAACAATAGACGGTATGCCAGTATAGTGCGAATGTTCCTGTTAATCCGGGGTGTCGTATTCATTGTTTCCTATTCCCTTGTTTGATGCACTGACATATTACGAGAATGCCTCTTTCACTTTACCGAAAAAACCTGTGTCCTTGCCGTTGTTTTTTCCTGTGCGCGGTGCGATGTTCTCGCTTTGTGCAAGCGAGCGCAGAGCGTCCTTCTCCTTGCTGCTGAGTTTGGTGGGAACAAACACATTGACCACCACAAGCTGGTCGCCTTTGCCATAGCCGTTCAGGTGCGGAATGCCTTTATCGCGCATACGCAGAACGGTGCCGGGCTGCGTTCCTGCTTCAATTGTCAGTGATGCAGTTCCGCCCAAGACGGGGACACTCACTTCACCGCCGAGCGCGGCATCGGGGAAGGAAATCGTGAGGTCATACACAACATCATCGCCCTCGCGCTTAAAGTGCGGATGTTCCTGCTCTTCCACAATCACAAGCACATCACCTGCGCCGCCTCCGCGCCTGCCTGCATTGCCTTTACCGCGAATCGGGATATAGTTACCCGTGCTTACTCCGGCGGGGATATTCACTTTCAGCGTCGTCTCGCCTTGGATGCGTCCTTCGCCGCTGCAATCACCGCACTTATCCTTGATAATCTGACCTGTACCGGCACACGTTGTGCATGGCGCAATGTTCACCATTTGCCCGAACATCGAGCGCGACACGTGGCGCACTTCGCCTTGCCCTTGGCAGGTGCTACACGTTACGGGTTTCGAGCCGCTTTTTGCGCCGCTGCCCGAGCATGTGTCGCAGGTTCGGTAGCGTTTAATTTTCAGTGTCTTTTCCGCGCCCGCCGCGATTTCCTCCAAACTGAGCGGAAGACGGATTTTCAAATCGCTGCCTTGCTCACCCGCCTGCCGTCTGCCGCCGCTGCGCCTGTTGCCACCGCCGCCAAAGAATTGCTCGAAGATGTCGCCGTTGCCGCCGCCGCCAAAGATGTCGCCGAACTGCGAGAAAATGTCGTTGATATTCACATTCTGGTGGAAGTCCTGACCGCCGCGCATTCCTTGGTGTCCGAACTGGTCGTAGCGTTGGCGTTTGCCGCTGTCGCTAAGCACTTCGTATGCTTCGGTCGCTTCTTTAAAATTTTCTTCCGCTTCCTTATCGCCCGGGTTGCGGTCGGGGTGGTACTTCATGGCAAGTTTGCGGTAGGCGGATTTAATCTCGTCCGCCGAGGAGGATTTCTGTACGCCAAGGATTTCGTAGTAGTCGCGTTTCATCGGGTAATGGGTATTGAGTGTGGTTGTCGAATCGTTAAGGGTGTTGTCGCCGCTGAACGGGGCGAGTGGTTATTCGGGTGTGCCCGCCGAGGTAATCACCTGAGCATGGCGGATGACTTTATCATGGAGCACGTAGCCGCGCCGCACTTGCTGGATAACGTGACCTTCGGGTGTTTCGGGGTGGGGGATGTGCATGAGTGCCTCGTGGTGTTCCACATTGAACGGTGTGCCGCTATCGGCAAGCAGGGGCTTAACGCCGTGGTCTTCGTAAAGCTTGTGCGCCTTTGTATAAATCATTTCAAGCCCGCTGAGCATGGCTTGATAGTCGGTGCTTGACTTACCCGCCTCGAGTGCGGCATGAAGGTCGTCGAGCATTTCCACCAAGCGCGAAAACGTTTTCTCGGAAGCATAGAGCATGAGTTGTTCTTTTTCGCGGTCGGTGCGGCGGCGGAAGTTTTCCAGTTCTG
>JAEUSO010000424.1 GCA_016788605.1 Candidatus Kapaibacterium sp.
GTTTTGGGTGATGCACCTTGTATTCGCCACGATGTGGTTTCTCACCAAGATTATCATCGTGGGAATTGTTGCCGCACCGTTGTATATCATCATCCGTAAGAAGCTGTTACGGGGTTGAATTTTGCTTGGGATGTACTGCATGACCGGCTGCTATTGAATGTATTGGTCGCTTTGTCCCTCTTCCGTCTTTCGGAAACTTTGTCCCGTTTCCATTCGGATCAAAGTGAGGAGAAGGTGGGATGAGCGGTATCCTCATGAAGGTCTGCAAAGGGTATTCGTTGGAAGCGTAACGCCATAAGGATTGGGCAAAGGCGGGCTATGCTTTCCGGCAGGAGAAGGGTAATGGTGGAAGATGATGGAGCGATGCCGGCTTGGGATGATGATAAAGAAGAGAAAGAAAAGTGTTAATTTTTTGCGTGAGGTGTAACAAGAATGATTCACACATATCTTGGACGGCAAGTGTAAACACAGCAGATACACAGCATTACATGAACTTCAGTTATTAATGAAAATGTGCCTGGTGCAGAAAACCCCATCAGGGATATGAGAGGAGGGCGGGAGAAATTCCGTCCTTTTTTGTTTTTCCGATGTACAATGACTCTCATAGCGCACCGTTTTTGAAAATCTTCCAACAGTTCTTCAAGAAATCGGAGAAGCGTCCGAAAATTGCAAACGGACATATAATTACACTGGCACGGAAGCCGACCCCGAAACATATAACCAAAACAGGGAGGTCGCAATGCCATCCGCAATTTCTAACGGTACACGTATCCGTACCAATACACCGGCTGAGAACGCTTACAATGCCCTCGATTCAGCCAATAAATCAATCGCAGTCCGCCAACTTCGCCTCAGCACAGGCAAGCGTATTAACTCCGCGTCCGACGACGTGGCGGGATATATTACGTCGCGTGCATTGCAAGGCAGGGTGAATACCCTGAAGGCGGCACTGAATGCCGTTGGTGATGCTCAAAGCGTTACAAGTATAGCACAAGACGGTTTGGATAACGTGGGTTCCCTTGTAACTCAAATCAAGGATTCCGCATCTTCCGCAGCGTCGGGTGCATTAGGTACAGACGAGAAAGTTGCTCTTGCAAAAGCCGCCTACCGCATGGCGCAGCAAGTGAAAACAGTTGTTGATTCAACAGTGTTCGGCGGTCGCCAACTGCTTGCAGGCGGCTTCTCGACCGAGTTCGTCATCGGTTCAAATGCCTCGAACGCATTGCTGACCGTTGGTATTGACCTGACAACAAACAACTCGGACTTGAATGTGTCGAGTAACAACTTCGACCTTAGTAACACAAGTACAACGTTTGCCGGAATAACGGGGTTGAATCTGGCATCGCTGAACGATGTCAGCACATCGGATTTAGGTGTGTTCAGCTCTGCTAATATCCAAACGACACTGACTTCACTCTCGAACGCACTTGATAATGTGAATAAGGTAGCATCGTATTTGGGTGGTGTTACAAACCGCCTTAGTTCGCAATCGGATTCACTAAACTCGCAAGTAACGAACTACAATGCCGCAATCTCGCGGATTGAAGATGCGGATGTTGCACAAGAGCAATTGCAACTTGTACGCGCACAATTTTTACAGCAAGCGTCGCTCACATCGCTCTCGCAAGCGAATTCCGCTCCGTCCACATTCTTAGGATTATTCCGCTAAGAGTATCAGGTATAAAAGCATAAACCCCGTCGGAGTTTATTCCGTCGGGGTTTTGTTTTTTGTTGTGGTCAGATTTTTCAGAACTTCATTTCCTCGACCGCTGTGGAATAATACGGTTTTAGTTTGAAGGAGTTCGCATCAAGTTTTATTTCCACAGCTATCAGTGATTGGGCTGCATCGGTTTGATTGGGCTTCATGCTCATCGTTGTCCAATCGCCTTGGGTAAGAGTTTTCTTCCTGCCTTTGTCATTCAGCAGCAGCCGGATAGTGCGGGGCATTTTCGATACTGCCCTGCCGCTTGCCGCATCTGCTTGAGATGTTACCACAAGGTCTTGCATTCCGTCGCCGTCAACATCGG
>JAEUSO010000425.1 GCA_016788605.1 Candidatus Kapaibacterium sp.
AAACTTCCGTTCACTTGATATAACCAATACCGACTTCGGCATTCACAGGATTGGCAATCGTGTGCGCGATAGCATTATTATTATCAATCCCGATGCAGGAGCAATCAAAATAAGCAAACTTAGTACAAGTGGAAATCAGTCCAATGGATTCACATGGACGAGTGCTGCAAAGGACGGATATATAGTTGGTCCTAACGAGAGAGTACCGATTTACATAACATTCTCTCCTACACGCAAAGCATTAGATAGTATCGTCTTTACTGTTGAAGGTGAAGGAATTCCGGTAGCGCTTGTCGGTGTTGCCAAAGGCAGCGGGTATCTGCCTGCCCGAACATCAAGCGGTTTCACATTCTTACCGATTGTAGCACGTACAACATCAAGCGAAACGGGCTTTGCCACAATCGCTTCAACGGATACAGTTTTGACTGTATATTCAACACGTTGGCTACGTAACTCTGGAGTGTTCACCACAAATATGATTCCTGCTAACACACAGATTCCGCAAGGTTCTGATGTTGCATTGCCAATACGATATTCTCCGGTAAATGCAGGATTGGATACTGCGTATATCATCTTTGCACATGATGCGGAACGCGGTCCCGCCCCGCTTCCTACAGCGTATGATACGGTTATGATTACCGCAGAGGCAACCGATGCCGACCTAAACACTAACAGCATTACCATACCTGCCATACTAAGCTGCAATGCAGCCGAACGAACATTTTACATACGCAATCTCGCAACACTACAAACATTAAATGTCAGTTCATTCGAGGTAACCGGTGATACATCAGAATTGAAGGTAGTAAGTTCACAACCGCCATTTACTGTGGCAGCACGTGACAGTCAGCGAGTGAATGTTCGCTATACCCCATTCACGAATGGTAACAGCGCAATTCAGATTATAGTGCGGCACGATATGGGCGACCCCGACACAATTCGTATCTCAGCATCATCGCTTCGTGCACAATTCGCAACAACGTTTAAAGAAGACAAGATTAGTATTCCTCTTGGCTCGCAGAATGTTGTCACACTTGAAGGGACAGTCACATCCACTCTGCCGTTTGTCCTCGATACCATAGCCGTTGAGGTCAGGACTCACCCTGTCTTTGCACGAATGATGACCGAGCGTTTTCAACAGAACCAAAACGATTGGATGTGGAAGATTGCCGACTCGACGAGTTCGGGCGAGTATCGCACCTATCTCGTTACCGGAAAATACACTACTGCTGCACAACCGGCGACATTCACAATGTTCACCTTGCCGTTTGAACCGTATTTCTCGTCAACATTGATTGACAAGATTTATGCAACACCGTATGCTGATAATGTTCAAGCATGCCTTTCGGTTTCAGGTGATTCAATGGAAATTGAAAAACCGGCGGAATGTGCATGGACGCTACGTTCAGTCACATTTGTTAATCTGCTTGGCGTGGCGGCTATGCAAACAACGAATGGAACTGTCAGAATAGAATTCTCCGCATCAAATAAATCCGCATCCGACATTGAGCTTTACTCAACGTATGGCGAGCGTGTGTATCATATCCGTCACGACGCTTCGCCGAACGAGAAACGTGTGATTGAAATACCCCTGAGCGCATTGTCGTCGGGCTTACATTTCTGTCGCGTTCATATCGGAGATGAAATCGAGTCGGTTCCGCTCATGATTGTTAAGTAATCCAACACCCGCAACATTGATTATACTCCCCCGCCGGTTTTCTGTCGGGGGATTTTTATTTCCATTTTCAAGAGTTCCGATGCTGTGGCATGGCAGTTGCCGTTTAAACTGTGTTCATACCATCACGGACGAATGATTCTTTATGATATAGGATTTCTATACCGCAGCGTTAGGTATGGTTCCGCAGCAAACGCGCTTGGAGATTTCCGCAAACAACATTGCCAATGCTAACACGACCGGCTACAAACGAATCGGGGTGTTTGAGCAATCGTTGATTGATGCACGCGAGAACATGCTTAACACACGGGGCGATGTGGAACAGGAAGACCCGCCCACTCAGCAATACA
>JAEUSO010000426.1 GCA_016788605.1 Candidatus Kapaibacterium sp.
CACAAGGCACACTACGGCTTTGGTCGGTTGCATTAAGTGGCACACAAAACAACCGGACGGTGAAGTATGAGTTGTTATCGAGTACTGTTATATCACAAGGCAATTCTGCCGACTTGCAAATCACATTTGAGTCATTTCATATTCCCAAAGAAGGTATCAGGTGTATTAAACTTGAACAAACTATGTACGACCTTAGCTCAGATTCTATTAAGAAGAGATATGTCTACAAAAGGGGAGTCGGTAGTAGACATGATTACTCACTACATGATAAAACTAAACCGGGTTGGTTGTTTGTTACCGAGATTAATGGAGTAATACATTTACCAATCACAGGTGGTAATCCACTTGAATGGAACGAACCATTCGGAAGGATACCGTTCTCAGTTGAGTTACCAAACGAAAATGAACCACTCTACTTAGAAAATTTATCGAATGCCGGAGATTTGAATAATGATGGTATTGGTGAACTTGCCACTGTATATGTTTCAGGATCACACCGTCTCTTTAGGATATATGCAGGTACACCGCATTCAACAGATGTTGTCAATCATGATCTAAGTCAATATAAAATTGATGTCCGTAATCCGCTCTCTCCGAATGAATCCTACATAATAAATGTTCATAGTCTACGGGAGATGCCTGGTACATTACAATTGTACTCATTACGTGGTGAGTTAGTAAGAACCATTTGGGAAGGTATGTTATTAAATGAGGTAACTCCAATAGTATTTTCTTCATTAGGGTTGCCACGCGGAGTGTACAACCTGCGCCTCCAAGCAGGTGCAACTGTTCTTGATAAACCCATCATCATAGAATAGGAGCATCAACCATGAAAACACTCCTCATCGTGCTTGCCATATTGGTAAGCACAGCATCACTCTATGCACAGCGCAACGGCAACGCATATCATTATCAGCAGGTAGATAACGGGAATCATATTCAATCAAGCCGATCCGGTACTACAATCGGGGCGGCTTTTTGTTTTTGAGTGAGGTAACATTATCTCCTCCCCCACACAACAAAAAACCCCGCCGCGCTGTAATGCCCGACGGGGTTTCTTTTTTACGTATCGCAAACGCGGGATTAGTGGGTTGAGCTAAAGCCGTCCACGCCGTCGAATTGATACAGGTGTTCCGTCTTGATGAAATCCATGCCCGCACCGCGGAACGCTTGCAGTAAGGCAATCACTTGGTCGTGTGATACAACAGTGCCATCGTTTGATTTGAAGCGGCAACGGTAGTGGTCGGTGCAGAATGTTTCCTTGCGACCGTTGGGATACACACGCACACCGCGATTGGTGATGATGTTCAGTGTGAGCGAACCTGCGCTGAGTGCATTCACTTTTTCGCCGATTGCATTCACATCGTCACCGGCATCCTCGATAAACACGTCCACGCCGACAAGGGTTTTCACTTGGTTCGGGCGCGGGGTCGGTGTCCAGAGTTTCATCGGTTTGTGATCGCCGTAGTCGGCTGATTTCAGCGTTGCGGGAACGTCACCGATGCGGCTGATAACCGCTTGTGCGAATTCCTTCGTTCCGACTTTCTCTTTGCTCACGCCTTCTTTGTAGATATCGTAAGTATGAACACCGTCTTCGAGTGTTTTCAACCATGCGTTGTGAACCTTTGCCGCCACATCGCCCTGACCGATATGCTGCAACATAAGCAGCGAACCGAGCAACAGACCCGACGGATTGGCAAGATTCTGACCTGCGCGGCGGGGAGCCGAACCGTGGATTGCTTCAAACATCGCAGCGTGGTCGCCGATATTCGCCGAGCCGGCAAGACCAACCGAACCCGCAATCTGAGCAGCAACATCCGAGAGAATATCGCCATAGAGATTAGGCATGACAATGACATCGAAGAGTTCGGGCGAATCAGCCATCTTTGCTGCGCCGATGTCCACAATCCAGAATTCTTTTTCAAGGTCGGGATATTCCGCGCCGATTTCATCGAAGATGCGGTGGAACAGCCCGTCGGTCATCTTCATGATATTGTCTTTTGCAAAGCACGTTACT
>JAEUSO010000427.1:0-285 GCA_016788605.1 Candidatus Kapaibacterium sp.
TAATTTTCACTCTATCAGGCAGATTAACTCTGTATCCTTAACATATTTAATGAGGTGTTCTTATGAAATCTTTAGTCCGCGCTCTTGCCGTGTTCGCCCTTTGGGCACCGGTATTTTTTACCATGAGCAGTTGCGATAAAATCGCACAACTCGCCACCATCAACGTTCCGATGACGATACCTGTGTCAATCAATGTAAATGCAAGCACATTGCCATCAACAGCGGTCAATGATATAGATGTATCAACCAACAAGTCGTGTATTGATAACAAAGACCGCATCAAAG
>JAEUSO010000427.1:295-2010 GCA_016788605.1 Candidatus Kapaibacterium sp.
GTCACTGCTGCTGAATAACTACACCGGCACGCCCGACATGAACGCAGCGGTGTACAGCAAAATAGAATACACGCTCAAATTCGACCCGTCCTACGGTGATAACACAGAATATTCGCTCGGCTCGTTCGAGAATGTAAAGCCCGCTGATTTTATGGGCACAAAAAAGAGCTTTAACGTGAACAACGGTCCGCTCAATGACGCAATGGACAAACTTCGCGACCGTCCGAAATTCAAAGTATTCTCGAAATACACGCTGCAAAGCGGTGCAGGGACTATAGAAGCAATGAACGGTACGTTGGAGTTCACATTCTCGTTGGTTGCAGGCGTATAACGCAGGTTAGTTTCCGATACAGTATCAAGGCGTTACCACAGCGGTAACGCCTTTTTTATTTTGTTCCGTCTTCTTGAGTATTCTCATCGGTTGAACCGCCCCACCATTGTTCAAGCCGCTCCTTGATTGCCGCTTCGTCGCCATATCCTTCGGGCTTGTAGAACACCGTTCGCTCCATGCCGGAAGGGAAGTACTCTTCGCGCACGAAACCGCCCGTAAACGAGTGAGGATACTGATAGCCGCTGCCATATCCTTCTTTCTTCATCACGGTGGTTACGCCGTTTCGTAAATGCAACGGAACGCTTGTATCCGCACCCTGACGAACCAACGCCAACGCCGCCTCGATTCCCATATACGACGCATTGGATTTTGGCGATGCGGCAAGGTACGTTACGCCTTGGGCAAGGTTAATCCGCACTTCGGGCATTCCGATGATTTCCGCAGCACGGAACACACTCAATGCAACCTGTAATGCAAGCGGGTTTGCATTACCGATGTCTTCGCTTGCAAAGATGATCATCCGCCGTGCAATGAAAAGGGGATCCTCGCCTGCCTCCAGCATCACCGACAACCAATAGAGTGCTGCGTCGGGGTCGCTGCCGCGCATGGTTTTGATAAACGCGCTGACGGTGTCGTAATGGTTCTCGCCTTTCTTATCATACTGTGCGGTTTTTTGTTGCAGCACTGTTTCAAGCAATGTGCGTGTGATGTGAATCTCACCGCCCGCACCGCGTTGCGATTCCGCAAAACTGACGGCAACATCGAGTGCATTCAATGCCGTCCGTGCGTCGCCGCCGCTCAGTGCAATCAACATATCCCACGCATCAATACGGATACTCTTTGTTTTCAGTACGTCATCATGTGTGATTGCATGTTCTATAATGCGGCGGATGTCGCCGGCATCAAGTGCGCGAAGGCGGTACACACGGCAGCGCGAAAGCAACGCCGCATTCACCTCGAAGGACGGGTTCTCGGTGGTTGCGCCAATCAATGCCAGGTAACCTTTCTCGACGGCGTGCAGCAGCGCGTCTTGCTGCGATTTATTGAAACGGTGGATTTCATCAATGAAGAGGATGGTGCGGATGCCGCGACGCAACGAGCGTTCTGCTGTGGCGATAATCTCGCGCAGTTCTTTCACACCCGATTCAATCGCCGAAATCCGTGTGAACTCGGCTCCCGTATGGATTGCCATCAGATTGGCTATCGTGGTTTTGCCCACACCCGGCGGACCCCATAGTATCACTGATGGAATCGAGCGGCTGCCAAACAGTACGCGTAGCGGCGCACCTTCGCCAAGCAGATGCTCTTGACCCACCACACCGGCAATCGTTTGCGGGCGCATCCGGTCGGCAAGCGGAGCCGAGCGGCGTTGTTCCTCACGTTC
>JAEUSO010000428.1 GCA_016788605.1 Candidatus Kapaibacterium sp.
CTTCCCTTTCACCGATCCAATTGGTAAAGAAATTACGATTGACAATTACCGGTTTGAAGTGGTTGGTGTTCTTGAAGCAAAGGGCGCGGTGCTTGGTCAAAGTCAGGATAAGGAAGTATATATTCCGCTGCCGGTATATGTAAAAGGTTTCGCCAACGACTCGCATTTTTCGGCGACGATAACTGTGAAGGCATCAGATGCAGAATCATTCGCAACGGTCTTCGATGAAGCAATCGGTATCATGCGTTCCATCCGCAATGTTGCGCCCGGCGCGGAAAATGATTTTGAGATTGAAGACAACTCGACGATTAAAGAGCAGTTCGAGTCGTTCGTGAATTTCATCGGGTACTTTGCAGCAATCGTTGCAGGGTTTTCGCTGCTCGCCGCAGGTATCGGCATTATGAATATAATGCTTATCAGTGTTAAGGAACGTACACGTGAAATCGGCATCCGTAAGGCACTTGGTGCAACGAACAAGGCGGTGCTTACACAATTCCTTATCGAGGCGGTTACTGTTTGTCAGTTGGGCGGGGTGATTGGAATTATGCTTGCCGTCAGCGGCTCGGTAGCATTGAGCACATTGACGGATACAACGCTTTCCCTTCCCTATCTCTGGATAATCGGCAGTGTGAGTATTTGTATCATTATTGGAATTGTGTTTGGCTTGTACCCTGCCTACAAGGCGGCGAACTTAGACCCCATTGACGCGCTGCGCTATGAGTAGCAGGTCGGTTATGATTCCACTGTATAGGTCTCGCCGATAAACTTCCATGCCGGTATGATTCCTGTGCGTTCCGCCTCTGCAAGAAATCGCAATATTGGCTCTGAGAACGGCTCGTTCGATTGTTTGAATGTCATGCAGTGCATCGGTGCGACTGCTTTTGCATTAAAGTGTTGCGCCATTGCTATTGCTTCTTCCGGGTTGCAATGATTCTGCACCCACGGGTCGTATGCGCCAATCGGCATGAATGCAAGATCAACTGATTTACTCGAATATTTTTTGAAGTGCGGGTGCATTGCCATATCGCCGCCGAAGACAACGGTCTTTCCATTCTTCTCAAGCATGTACGCATTGTAGCTGCGTCCCCGTTTCATTTGTCCGCGCCGTCTGTCGTCCTCCCATGGATAGCGCCATCCGAAGTGCAGGACTTCCATCGCCGTACACATGATGCCGTGCAGTTCATAAGTATTGTTCCAGTCAAGTGTCGTGAGTGATTTCCATTGCAGGTCGTCAATCACATCGGCAGTATTGTAGGCGCAGATTGCATCAATAGTACCGGGATACTGCTCTGTAAGTGCAGCAAGTGTGGGATAATCGCAGTGGTCCATGTGCGCGTGCGAGAGCAACACAATTTCCGGCTTTGGAATCTCCTCAAGCATGAGTGCCGTACTCGTCATGCGCTCTACGCCGATTGTCGCACCAAGAAACCGTATTCCGATTTTCCGGCTGAAGACGGGGTCGGTCAGAATCACCGTTCCAAACATGTTGATGAGTATGGTGGAATGTCCGATCCACGCAGCAGTCACGGTGTCGTTTCTCCATAGGTCGGGTGTCGGTTTATGTTTAAGCGGCATCATGGATGATGTGTTCGATTCCGCATGTAACGCTTCAGGTAAGGCAATTTGCGAGAATGCAGCGGTAGCCAATCCAAGCGATTGAAGAAATGCACGGCGTATCATAGTGACTCTTGATATTGATTGAGCAAAGAACGGATTGCATAGGATTGTGTTGTGTGGTTTCGTACTTGTTGGGCATAAAAAAACCCGACGCATTCAATGCACCGGGCTTCATAAAGCAGTTGCTGTTGTGATTACTTCACAAGTGTACTAAGTTGAGTTGCCGTCACGCCTTCGGTAATATCCATTGCCTGACCGCGTGCAACAATGTTGCCGATCTTGTCAAGAAGCAGGTAGCTCGACATTCCTCCTTGCGCGGTATAAACTCCGAACTGTGTGCCAACCGGATTATTCGCGTTGTCCGATTCAATCACATGATTCCACACTAA
>JAEUSO010000429.1 GCA_016788605.1 Candidatus Kapaibacterium sp.
TGTCCGGCGGTCGGAATGATGTTCACCTTAACATCAGTACGAAAACTTTCGGCTACCGCTTTTTCAATCGAGCGGGGAGTAGTAACCATATCTTGCCCACCGGTGATAACGTGAACAGGAAACCTCGATTGCTTCAAAAGTGTCGCCAACCGGAATCGCTCGCGGTTTCGCTCGATGTCATCCAAGTAGAGGACGTTGCTTCGCAAACCAGATGCGGTATCCGACGTTGCCGGGCGAAACCCCGTTTTGCGCCATTCATCGCACTGTCGCTGGCTAAATCGCATGAAATCGGCAACGGGCGACCAGCAGCACACACTGGTAATGTCATCGCTTACCAATGCCGCAAGCAGCGACACTGAAGCCCCGCGTGAATGACCGAGGATGTGCACATGGCGTGACAAACTTTTGCACACCTCCATTGGGATATAACATTCCGGTGTACGTCGAATCCGCTTGATCAGATTGCTGAGTTCATCTACTTCGCGCGAGACCGTATTCTGTGCAAACGCCTCGGTATCCACATCGTGTGTTCGGGCATAGCCATTCATACTGAAATCCACCATCAGCACGGCTGCATCTTTGGAGAGCGAACTACACACATACGGGTAAAATCCCCACCGCGAATGAGCCGTGAACCCATGTGCAACAAGAACAATGGGAATATCCCTGCCGACTGTCTGCGGTGCGAACAGTGTTATGACCGGAACAGGATGTGCGTCGTCTGCAAATGTTTCTTTGGTACTCAAAACGCTATCGAGTGTTATCCAGAATCCTTTGATTATTCTTAACTGCAAAGCTACTGATACAGCATCATGGTTGTAACTTTGAAATTCAAGAATCACCCCCAAAGAAAATCCTCACAATGGAGATTAATTACCATACATATCCGCAGCCGCGAATCCGCCACCATACAAATCCGCAATTTTACCTGCCATACAGCCAGCTTACCGTCAAGCCCCGCGTCTATCCGCCGTTGGTTGAGCAAATCGAGTGGAGCGAACTGTTTGGCAATGGCAACCCGCCAACGGTACTTGATATTGGCTGCGGTATGGGAAACTTCTTGCTTAACTATGCCGAAGCAATGCCGCACGCAAACATCCTTGGTATTGAAAACCGCCGACAGGCAACAGAATGGATTAACCGTGTTGCCACCGGGGAAGGGCTGACCAATATCCATGCGTTATGGTACTCGGTTGTTAATGGGCTGCACTTTATTCAGAGTGCAAGCATCCAGCGTGTATTCTACTTTTTTCCCGACCCGTGGTTCAAAAAGCGTCATGCCAAACGCAGGGCTTTCACCTCGGAATTTGTTGATGAACTTGCACGTATTACCAAACCAGATGCGACGCTTTATTTGATGACCGACGTACCCGAGGTTGATGAGTATCAATGCGCGATACTCCGCGAACACGGCGCATTTACTGTGAGCGATGTGATTGACGATGCTGCGTGGCTGCCCGCCCGAACCGACCAGGAACTCATCTGCGAACGCAACGATGTACCATACGTGAAGCGAATCTGCCGGAAAAGCGGATGATACCGCTAACTGCAGATTCATCCACTCATTGGAAAAGCATGGTTGTCATCCTTATAAGCGCATTTACTCACCGAAACAGTGCATTTGCTCATTGTGCAGTGAAGGCGGGGTATGCGTCGGCGTAGTTTCGCACCCGTCAGTTGAACGACACGCAAGTAGCGATACTTGCACGGAGCACTCCCTAAGCTCCAACTCTCTCCAAATACCGCCGAGTGTCCCCGCACCGGCGGTTTATATTGCAAATAAATTCAACGTCACCCTTACGATTACAATACCCTGTTTTATGGGACGCATCCTCACAACAACCGTACTCATTGCAGTGTTCTGCTGCGCTCCGCTCCTTGCCGGAACAACAATTACCCTGATGCTCACGTCAAGTGGCAAAACGGTGGTACAGTTAAGTCCCGATATGACAGGCACGGTAAATTTTTCTTCACTCCCCGACGGTGT
>JAEUSO010000042.1 GCA_016788605.1 Candidatus Kapaibacterium sp.
CTGCGCGTTGCGTGTCATAAGCAATTTACCATTTCCGTCAAGCATTCAACGAACACCTTCTTTGATTAGGATGATCTTATATTGTGCGGAGTTTTGCTTTGGGTATTGGTTGGAAGCGTAACGCCAATGCTTGGGCAACAGCGGACTGCGCTTTCCGGCAAGGTGAGGGTTTGGCGGAGAGAAAAGGTGCGGTGCAGGATTCCAGAAACACAGTGTGAATGAGAGAACAGAACAGTACCGTTGGTGATAGTCCCCCCCCTACAAAACCACTACACCGCTGGCACATGCTATGGCTGCCGTCCTAAGTTCGCACCTGTTGGCAGCAAAAGTATAACAGTGAACATATCGCACTGATAATATGAAGATGACATTTACAAAACGGAATGACACAGTTCTCGTGATGAAGTAGCCATAGAAATTCCCCTAACCGCAGAGAAGGGTACGAGCAGTAAAACGCTTGTACCCTTTTCTCGTTGTGCTGATGTGTTTGATGGAGCCGGGTTTAGCGAACCTTGAATGTTGCCATGGTGATAATCGCCATCATGATGCCGATAATGTAGAAGCGGGTAACGATTTTGGATTCGTGCCAGCCGAGCTTCTCGAAATGGTGGTGAAGCGGCGCAATGCGGAAGAGCCGCCTGCCTTCGCCGTATTTCTTTTTGGTGTATTTGAAGTAGCCCACTTGCAGAATGACCGAGAGTGTTTCGGCGAAGAATACCGCGCCGAGAATGGGAAGCAGAAACTCTTTTTTCAGGAGGATGCACATACCGCCCACCGCACCGCCAAGTGCAAGCGAGCCGGTATCGCCCATGAACACTTGCGCGGGGTAGGAGTTATACCACACAAATCCCATGGCAGCACCCACAAGGGCGGCGCAAAACACCGCGAGTTCATCCGAGCCGCGCAGGTGCATGATATTCAGGTAATTGGCAAAGACGGCGTTGCCACAGAAGTACGCGATGAGTGCAAGCGTCAGGGCTACGATACCCACTGTGCCGATGGCAAGCCCGTCAAGCCCGTCGGTCAGATTGACTGCGTTGGATGTGGCGGTAAGAATGAAGATGACCGCCGGGATATACAGCACGCCCCAATCGAAGTTGAAATGCTTTGCAAAGGGAATAGTACTGAACGTATGCAGCTTGGCGTAGTCGCCCGGAAACCAATCGGGGAAGAAATAAATCGTGCCGCCAAGCACCAAACCTATTGCAACCTGTCCCACTATTTTATACCGACCTATCAGTCCTTTGGGATACTTCTTTACAACTTTAAGATAATCGTCTAAAAATCCAACGCCGCCAAGCCATGCGGTGGTCAGCACGATGAGTATGATATACGCACTTTGGATGTTTGCCCAAAGCAGCGTGGGGATGAGGAGCGAAGCAAGTACGATGAGTCCGCCCATTGTGGGAGTTCCGGCTTTCAGGTTGTGATTGCCAACGCCAGTCAGTTCGCGTTTTTCCTGTTCGCCCATTTGCCTGCGCTTGAGGGCGCGGATAATGCGCGGACCCACAACAAAGCCGATAAGCAGTGCGGTGATTGCCGCCGCAGCCGAGCGGAACGTGACGTATTTGAAAACACCGAAGCCGGGAGGTTGGAACTGTTGTTCAAGCCAAAGGGCGATGTAGTAGAGCATACTCAGCGGGCAAGTGTAGTGTGTGCGATTCGGCAATGATGGTACGGGGGCGGGGCTGCGCGCACGATGCTGCTGTGCGGAGTCCGGCTGTGCTTTGCAGCGATGTATGAACGGCGTAATTAGTATAGTGTTCTTCGGAAAGCTACTGCCGCAGAACGCGGTGAAGATGTGTTGTACGCCTCCTTGAAATCCACATCTGCGGCAATCCCCATAAGTAGCCGTGCGAATATAGCACATCGCTGATGGCATTGCGATGCGGTGTCGAAAATTTTTCGTAAGTATTCTGCGTGAAGCCGTGTTGCAGTGCTGCGTCAGCGGGTGGTTGCACGGTACTGGACAGGTGAAATCCCTGTGTGCTCTTTGAATGATTTGCTGAATGCGTGAACATCGGCGAAGCCCGCCTCGATTGCGATGTCGCTTGCGGGAATATTGCTTGTACGAAGGCGGTTGCGGCAGTAGGCAATGCGTGTTTGCATCAGGTGTTTATGGGGTGTGATGCCGAATGCCTGTTTGAAGAGGCGGAAGAAGTGATACTCCGACATGCCGCACTCGCGGGCAATGGTGGCAACGTCGGGCGCGAATGCAAAATGACGCTCAATGTATTCCTTACCGCGTAGAAGTCGGCGCATCAAATCCTTGCGTGTGTTGTAGCGTGCTGTGCGTACCGATTGCAATCCGCGGTAGAGCGGAATATGATCGGCGACGAGTGCCGCTGCCAACGCAAAGTAAAAGTCGGAATCGAAGGTATGGGGTGCAAAGGGATTTTCGCGCAGGCGGGCGTCGGCGGCAAGCAGCAGTTCGCCCGTTGCGGTATGCTGTGCGGTGTAGGTGTTTTCTAAAAAATCGGGTGACGAAAAAAATACGTCGAGCGATTCGTCGGGGTGCAGTGTGTCGGCGCGCAAGTACGACCCGACCGCTTCGGAAAGCAACGCCGGGGATACGTCAATACAAATCCCGCGCACATCGCGCTTGCTGTCTATCAGAACGCCGCCCTCGGCATGGTGGTTGACAAGCAGGTAGCTGCCTTCGTTCACATGGTAGTTCGTACCGTTCACGGTATATCGCTCGCATCCCGCACCAACGAACTTGACAGAAAAACTGCGAAAGGTAAGCGGACATTCTAATTGCCGGTACAGTGAAAAGTTCACCAAGCTGCTCCGCAACGGTAGTGGTGCGGTGGTTAAGCTGTTGTCGGTAAAAACATTATACATTACGAACTGCAAACTCCCGATGTGACTGAATGTTGTACGCGCAAGAACAATTCAATAATACATTCAATTCACCGGGAGTGTTGCAATTAACATTTCGATAGCAAATTTCTTCGGGCTGCGTGCTTAGTTCAGCATTGCGTGAAGCCACCTGCCGAACAAATACCCGTAACGGACAATCGCAACTGCACCTGCAACACAGAGCATGGGTATCAGTAGTTTCATAATCGGGTGTTTCAGCTTTGCGCCGGGAGTATCAGCAGGTTCGGTGTTGTGCTGGTTCATTGTTGAAGTATCCATAATGGTTCTTTGATGATGATTATTCGTTTATGACTCTTTGATGATGCGAATGCTTTGGACTGGAAGTCCATCAACAACAGCCGTTACAACATACAAGCCGCGTGGAATACCACCGCCGAGCGGAAGCGTGAACACGTTGATTCCTTGATTCGCACCGGTTGTGCTTGTGCGGAGAATCTCGCTGCCGATAATGTCGCTCAGTACAATCTCCACCCGTGCCGGATTGCGCGGCAGATCAAGTGTAACGGTCAGGTCGCCGTCGGCGGGATTCGGGTACGCATTGAGCGATACGCTTGGCATTGCCGCAGGTTGCTCTTCGCCGTCCACACTGAGCGGAACAACATCGTTGTATGCTTTGAGCAGTGCGGTGACAACCGGAACAAGCGACCACGAGTTGAGCGACTGCCGCGAATCGTTCATCAGCACGGAAATGCTTACGTCAATGCGGGGGAAATACCACGCGCTTGAGGAATAGCTCAAGTCGCCCGGATGACCGTAGCCGGTGATTCCCAAGAAGTCGCGTTTCATCAAGCCCAAGCCGTAGGTCGAGCCGGGAAGTCCACTTGATGGTACTGTTGTGCGGGCTTGCTGCTGCATCGCCGCCGAATACAAATCACCGCGCATGGATTTCTGCATCCACTCCGCCACGTTGCTTGCCGTTGCATAATAACCGCCCGCCGCGCCCGCCGCCGAGTTCAGCGAGAGCCAGTTGTAGTAAAAGTCATGTGCGTCTTCCTGAGTACCATCGCCGTTGAGGTCGAACCAAACATGCGCCACGGGCTGCGCCGGACGTTTCTCGAATGCCGGAATAACGAACGACCCCAACCCAAGCGGGTCGAAATAGCGGTTGCGGAACTCCGTGTAGAACGGATTGCCGGTTATCTTTTTGATAATCATCCCAAGCAGGAAGTAGTTGGTGTTGCAATACGCCCACCCTGCGCCCGGCGCGAACTGCGGCTTTTGGATAAACGCAACCACAAGGTCTTCCGCATCAAACACAGTTGAGCGGTTGGCAAGCATTGTGGGTTGGAACGACGTATTGGAGAGAATATCAAACAGTCCGCTTTGGTGGCGTAGCAACTGGCGGATGGTAATCTTCGGATCAATGAATTCGATAGGGTCGAGGTAGCGACCGATGCTGTCGTCAAGCGAGAGTTTCTGTTCGTCGGCAAGTTGCAGGATGCACGACGAGGTAATGGTCTTGACGGTGCTGCCGATAAGGTAAATGCTGTTTGTTGTCACGCTGTCGAACGCGCCCGAAAGTCCGCGTGCACCAGCCCACGTGGTATTGCCCGACCGCACGGCGGCACTGAGTGATTTTACTTTCATCGTGCGTTGCATGCTGTCCAAAACGGCGGCGAGTTTTTCTTTCAGTGCGGGTTCCATTGCCTGCATTGGCAAGGCGCAACTAACAAGAACTGCGGCAACGGTGATACTGAGAATCAAGCGGTTCATGGCAAATCCTTGGCGGTGAGTTGTGGTGATGTGTATTCGGTCTTTCCCCGCAAACTTATACGCCGCCCGCCGCGTGCTGTTTGTCAAAACCTGCTAAATGTGGAAGCGGCTACGTTGATGTTCAGTTCGGTATATCATATCTGTTAGCGCAGTACTGAAGTTTTATAGTAGTATAATGGAGATAGTTTGTAGTTCATATCTGCCTGAGGCGAAACCTGTGTTAGCGGTTCTGGCTTTTTTTATTCATTATTCATATCTATTTCAACAATTTTTTTGACAGACTTCCTATCAGATTTCCGCATTTCAGATTTTGTTTTTTTGTGATAATTCTTTTTGTCACTGAAAAAATGAATACTTGACCAAGCCAACCTAGAACCTTGTCTTATCATTACACCATTCCAAACACAGTCTTCATATGGACAGCTATGTTTTGAATATGTTCCGAAGTTTCTGTGTTTTATTCTTTTTTCAGCAAGAATTTTTTGTTGATTTTTTTTTACATCATTCCAAATTTTTTCTTCGTCACCTGCGGTGAACTCTTGTCCCAAGGTCGAAACTTCAACAAATGTTTTTGGGTCTTTCAGTTGCAAAAAATCAAATGTTTTTCTAAAGATTTGGTGTGCATATTCACGAACTTCTATTTTCTCATCAATACTAAGTTTCTCATTTTCTACGATTGAACGATATAGTCCAAGAGTATTAAAATCTTTGTATTTCTTGTAATTGTCAATGTAGAGAAAATATTCTTCCAAGGTCAATTGATTAAATTTCTGTCCTATTTCCATTTGTCAATGTTTGTACAATGTTCATTAAAATTCCGTCAACCGCCATATAGACCAACCGATGTTGTGTGCAGCTTTTTTTATTTGTTGAGTATTGCATTTATTTTGTCCAAAAATTGTCTGGGTGCTTGATGGTTAGGGTCAATACTATGAGCAATTTCAAATTGTCTCCTTGCATTATCATAGTCACCTATTTTAAAATAACATTCTCCAATTGAAAACTCTGCAAGCAAACTATTAGGATTATGTTGCAATGATAGTTTAAAATCTTCAATTGCGTCTGTCCATAAACCCAAGTCCATTTTACAGAAAGCTCTGTTGTCAATGGCTTCAAAGAACTGCGGAAAAAGGTCAATAGCTTTGGAATACGAGTCAATTGCATCGTAATGTTTCTTTTGGTCAGTTAGAGCAAGTCCTGCTTTGTAATAACTGTTTGCAATGGTCACATAAAAGCTCAGGTCTTGTGTCTGTCGCAAATATTCGTGATAACCTATTAAATCACTTGCTATCAACGATTGATTTGTCAGTAAAGTAGCGTTAGCAAATGCTTTTTTGTCAAAAGGTGAGTGGTAAACAAAAATTGACAGTTTGTCAATATCTGTCAGTGAAGGTAAATTGTCTATTGGCGAATAAGTCAAAATATGATAGCACTCAAATTCTGTGTCAATTGCCAACAATTTGTAAAGATTGAATTTGCTATCTGTTTTGGTATAGATAATGTCGCCAACTGAAAAGTCAGTAATCTGTTCCGTTTTTGAATTCTTAGGTTGAGTCGTCTTGCTTTTTAGAAAATCAAATAGTCCCATTTCATTATCTGTGTTACTTGTTTAGGGTTACGCCAAACTTGCCACCAATGGGGCGGGTGGTAGGCGAAGTCCGAAGGATTTTGCTTACCGCCATATTATGCGATGGTTCTTTTAGCTCTTTCCCGCAACTTAGCATGTGGGGTGAATACTGCAAACGGTATTTGTTGGAAGCATAACGCAAAAACGCTTGGGTGAAAGCGAATTGCGCTTTCCGGCAGGGAGAGGGTTTGGTTGAGGAGAACGGCGCGGTGCCGGCTTGATAGTGAATCAAAGAGTTGAGAACATGACGGCAGAGAGGTTATCGAGACAGTTTTACAATTTTTAGTGCGCCTTGACCCACAATGAAAAATACGACTGTTCCAACGACAAGGTCGGGATACTTTGAGTTTGTCAGATACACAAGCGATCCGGCGATGATAACACCGATATTCACAATCACGTCGTTGGATGTGAAGATCATGCTTGCTTGAATATGAGCATCGTTACTTTTGGTTCGTTGCAGTAGGAATAAGCACAGTCCGTTACCGATGACAGCAAGAGTAGAGACCAGAATCATTGTATGGAATGCCGGAACTTCGTCAAGCCCGACAAAGCGGCGCAGCACTTCCGCAAACCCGCATATTGCCAATAACAGTTGAAGATACCCTGCCGATTGTGCTATACTTTTTTTGCGTTGAACAGTCCCGCCAACCGCATACAGTGCAAGTCCATACACTATGCTGTCGGCAAGCATATCAAAACTATCGGCAACAAGCCCCATCGAGTTTGAAACAACGCCCGTTGTAAGTTCAAGCACAAACAAGAAGGCATTGACAGCCAATACTTGCCAGAGTACTTTGCGCTCTTGCTTTGGGTTCGCTGTTGGTGTGTGGTGATTATCGGAACTGCCACTATGAACAAGGGATGTGTCAAGGTTCAACTCATCAAGCCGTTGAAGTATCGGCTCGTACCCGTCGGCATGGAAAACCGTGAGTTGTCTGTTAGGAATATCAACGTTCAACGAGCTTATGGCGGGTTGGTCGGCAAGAATCATCCGAATCATCTGTTCTTCGGACGGGCAATCCATTTTCGCTATTCTAAATGTCGTTATCTGCATACTCTGTTACGATGATGTTCTACCATGAGACGGTCGCACTCATTAACTGGCAAAGGTGGTCTTGGTTACGGTGAATTTCTTTTGGGGTCACTAACCTACTACACCAGTGCTGAACGTGATAAGTATCAGTATGTCTGAGTGAAAATACGTGTTGGCAACTGTTTAAGCTGTCTTATTACCGGTGGCTTTCTCTATTGAGAAGTCCACCCAACCTCCAGGAGGGTCAAACTCTCCGCTACCTAATATTATGTTATCAGTAAATCCATGAACTATTACTCCATCTATTGCAAGTTCAAGATTAGTCCAATGGATTTCTCCATTTTTGTCTATGCAATGTAGTCCGTGTGCATCAGCAATGTAAAAAAGTTGATTGTCGTAATAAAGATGTCCAAAGTAACCGCTCAATGCAAGTCGAACGATATTTTGATTTGTCGTCATGTCAAAAAGGTAAAAATGTTCTTCGTGTCCAACCGCAAGTAAATTATCAAACAATAAAGCTTCCTTGAACGGACTGCAATGCCTCTCATATTTTATTTTATACAATCTCATTATCGTTCCGTCTTCACTTAATGTGAGAAATATTTGATTTGAATAATCAGCCGACATACAGCCTGACATTAAAACAGAATTCAATTTTATGTCATCTGATATTGTATTTGTAAACTCTAGTTTCATTTTTATAGTATCGGCTAAATGACCACCAACAAAGCGGGCTTTGCGTTTGGGCAGTACTATTGTGAACATATCATTGACTTACTTCACATTGATTGAGCCACGTGCGGCTGGATACAACATACGGGTCTGCACAATGTAACTGTGATTTTTACTCTTCACCAAATATCTGTTGTTTCAAGTAATACCCGCCACGCCAACTACAGCTTCCATCCTTTGTTTCTTGTTTTGCCCCTTTGTATTCTACAACGTAGGTGTCTGTTGTTGTGCATCCGTCACCCGCCATATGCGTTAACTCTATCTCGAAGTTTCGGATTACTCGCATGTCTTTTTTGCTCAATGTTTTTGAGTTCTTACCCCACGAAATCGAGTATGTGTTCTTTCTTCTCGTTACAATGAGTGTATCATCTGATGAGTGAAAACAACCTTGGGATGATAAACAAATCGAATATGCTTCACCCTCTTTGAGTATGTCAATGATGGGCTTATATGTCTCCTTTGAATAGTCAAGGTATGTTGTGCAGATACTTGCGTAATATCTTTTGTTTTGAGTAATGTTAACAGGAAAGGTTTCTTCCTTGTTAAAAATTGTCTTGTAGGTAAGTGAGTACGTTCCAATATCCAAATTTTTTAGAATCAGCTTGTTGTCATGCTCCGGTTTGAGTGTTTTATAATGTTCCCCATTCTTCATAATCTGTAACTCTGATAAATACGCATATCCCTTAATCACACGACATTCCTTGATAGTGATAATCAATTCAGCACTTGCACGCGCTATTGTTGCAGTACTTGAAAAAGCTAAACAAAGTACAAACAGTATCGTTGAGTTTTTCCAGTTGTTCATTGGAGCGATGTTCAAATATGCTACCGGATTATCCTGCTGTACATACAACCTACTTCGGGCGGTATTGATGTGCAACTGTTCTTCCTTTCCTGCAACTTAGCATCGGGTTTGAATACTGCAAACGGTATTTGTTGGAAGCGTGAGGTTATAGAGACGCGCCGAGGCACGTCTGTACGGCTCGGTGCCGTTACGCAGGTTGATGCAAACGGCGAGTATGAAAATTTTGTGAAGCAATTGTTCAAGCGGTAGGGTGACATCCGTATTGACGATGCAAAGCAATCGGGATAGTATATTGCGGCGGGGAATGATACGGCAGTTGCCGGATTTGTTTTTAAGTGGCATTCACGCACGGATGCGGAATACAACGGGGAATTTGTGAAGTATCTACATACGCTCGTTCCGTTTGATTATCTACGGTTGTTTCTTCTCGCCATATTCTTAGTGGCGGGCGCGGCTGTTTGCGCCGATGCACAAGGGATATTCGGCGAGCCGCCGCATGAACCCTACCGGTATGGCGGTGCATTGTTGGGCGGGTATGCGAACCATTCGGCAAACTTTCAAACGATTCCGGGCTATCCGAATTGCTGCCCGCAGTTCACGGGTGGTGGAGGACTATCCTTCGTTCTTGCAGGTCAGTTCGAGCGCACGATTGACGACGCACCCAATTTGATTAAATAAATCGGTGCAGCAACCACATTGATTTCATTATGGTTATTGAGTTGCGTTACAACCAATCTCCATACATCCCTAACGGCATGTAATAGTTGAACCAAAGCTATAACATAACCTCCACGTGCAGTAGCTTCTGCTCTTATTCACCCTTGATAAAGCTGGTTGTTTGCGAATGTGTTGCGTTGCTGAAGCGGATAATGTACACACCCGGGGCAAAGGCATCGAGTGTGATACCCAACCGCTCTTCGCCTTCACAGCGTTGGCGGAGCAACCGCTCGCCGTGGAGTGAGTAGAGTTCGCAGTGTGCATTGCTCCGGTACGCAGCGGGAACATTCACCACAACACGCGACGCGGCGGGATTGGGTGAAACGGTGAGCGGCTCGGCAGGCAATGTTTCCTCGTTCACACTCACGGGGTCGAGACCCTCGCGGCTGATAGTGAGCATCGCGTTCACCGGCGGATTGACGATGGTTGTTTTTGGCAAACTCTTCATTGCCCACCGCACCACAATCGAATCAATCACAGTATTCTTTCCAAGACCGAAGTTCAGCGTGAACGGGCTTGTCATTCCCCAACGTCCCACTCCCGATTGAATATCGCGCATCTGGCTCACACCGCCCGCATAAACCCACACGCGGCATCCGATGCCATTCTTATTGCACCCGTTCGGAGTGCGGAGTTTGATGGAAACATAATTGTTCTTATTGCCGATGTTGTTCTGCATCAGCCATACCCTGCCCGATTGTGGATTGGCAGTGCGGGGCGAGTATTGAACCAAGAAATCATCATCGCCATCCAAGTCGTAGTCGAACGGACGGTTGGAGTGTGTTTCTTTTAAGATGCTCCGCACACCAAGTTGCTGCGCGATTTCCTTAAATGTTCCGTTGGGCTGTTGGTGCTGAATGTAGCACCGGTCGTTTGCTCCATCATAGCCGGTACTGCTTAGCAGGAAGTCCTGCCGCATGTCATTATCCATATCAAACCACGACCCCGCTTGGTCGCCAAGATGACCGTTCGTGGCGGCGGTAATCACCGTGCCTTTTTTTGCCGAGAATGTTCCGTATTGATTCGACCATGTTGTGTCGTTTGCCACGGTTTTTCGCAAGACCACTTGGTTCGTATTCAGCGGTCGGTCGAAAGCATTTGTGTTCCATGTAAGCTTATACCCGTTCGCCGCACCGCCGTTCATCGTCAGTGTGGAGCGACCTTCCATTGTGTCCAATCCGCCGTGGATGAGCATCTGCGCGATGTCCATGTCGCCGTCATTATCGTAGTCGCAGGGCAACGCTTCCCATTGGCACAGCTCGCGCGGGAACAGGAGCAGGTTATTCACCGAGCCGCCGGCATCCACATTACCCCACATACCGTTTTTCGAGGAATAGCCGGTTTCCTTCGTGACGTTGGTGAATGTGCCGTTGCCGTTGTTTTTCCAAAGCGTGCCCTCGGTGCGGCAGTACGGCGAAGTCATGATGTCGGGGTAGCCGTCGTTGTTCCAGTCGGTGACGGATGCACCGTAGGTTGGTTCAAGCACGTTAATCAAACCCGACGGTTCTGTCACATCTTCAAATGTGCCGTCGCCACGTCCGCGCATCAGCAGTCCGGGCAGCCACACGTCTTGTTGATGGTTGGCTGAGAATGTGCCGATGTAGATATCGAGCTTGCCGTCAAGGTCGTAGTCCAAAAAGCAAAAACTTGTAGCGGGAAATTTGTCGAGGTCGGGCAATCCGCTGTTTTTAACCAAGGTGAATTTTCCAGTTCCGTCGTTGAGCAATACTTCTGTTCTGTCGCCCGGGTCCACAAAGGTCGAGACATTGAAGTAGAAGAGCCCGCTTACCAAATCGGGAAAACCGTCGTTGTTCACATCTGCAATGCCCCATGTGTCGGCAACACGTCCGGTAACGCCGGGGTTGCGGTTTTCGTAGATGTTTGATTGATCGGTGACATCAACAAAGATGCGGGCTTTAGGATTGGAGGAGTCGGGGTGCTGTTTGTTCAAGTACAGCCGTGTTTTCATTGAGCGGTTATATGCCAGCACTTGGAAGAGAACGTCGGGATAGCCGTCGCCATTGATGTCGCACGAACTGATCTGTCCCGACCGTGCGGAATCGAGCTTGACAGCCGATGTCACATCGCGAAACCACGTGGCATCTTGGGCTGACGCGGATACGGTTGAAATACAAAGAGCCAGTGCAGAAAACACGACGAACCGGAGTACAGGGAAACAAGGGGTCATTGTTGCCTCGCAGAGAAATGTTGGTGAGTAAAGACCGTCAGTAAATTCTTCAACGAATATAGCACTATGGCAACTGTTTGCAGTTACCATAGTGCATGAATTCTTCTCTGCTTTGACCGGTGTGTTATGCAGTTGCGCCGGTCGTGAGCGAACGCTGCAAACTCCAGAGCAATGCGCCAGCCACAACGCAGTGCATCAGGTTCAGCGTGATAATCATGGCAACGGGTGCGCCCTGAATCATAAAGACGGGATTCAGAAACGAGAGCAGTAACAGAACGATGGAGATAATGCGAAAAATCCCGAAGCCGTCGGGCTTGAAACGGAGCAACAGCCAGCATGCAAGCGCGCCCACAAGTGAGGGAATGATGCTTGCCATCAGCACAGGAACGATTGTTATCGGCTGCGGATTATCGGGCGGACCGGCAAGCACTGTGTCGGGGATAAACCCCATGCCTGCGCCAAGTGCAAAATAGAGAACTGCATTAATAACCGCTGCGAGACCTGCGGCTGTTGCGCCTGCTATGAGTGCAGTACGTATCGTCATATCAGTACCTTTAAGTAGTTGAGAACATGTTGGCTGCAAATTTAATGTTCAAACATTGATGTTGCAACATTATTATGTTCACATGCAGTAATGAATCCGCTGTGATACCGGGCGTGTTGATGGGTACGAAGTCCGCGATGGCGGATATTTCCCCGCTTCGGAGAACTGCCGCAATGCTAAGTTTGATTATGAATCACCGCAATCCAATACACGTTTTCGTGCGCGTTTGCACAACCGCCGCCCTGCTGCTTGCTATAAGTGTGGCGGGGTGCACAAGTGTTGAGCAAATCACGCTACCCCTGCTGAACGATGTGCGTATTACCACCACGATGCTTGGCGGAACGGAAGGCATTCCGGGCAAGGAGTACACCTATACCGTAAGCCACACGCCAACAGCAACCGATATCCGCTACGAATGGCGCTTCGATGATACGGTGGTGGTTGTCAGTCGCGGTTCCGGCTCGATGAACCACACGTTCACCGGCGAGGGATTCTACACCGTCCGTGTGAGTGTGGTGAGTAACGAGAAGAATGCTGTGCTTGGCAGGGGAACTGTGTTGGTGAACATCCGCGCCCCGCGTACCATTGACATACCTATGGTGGCGGTGCAAGCGGGGACGTTCACGATGGGGTCGAACCGCTCGTTCAACGAGCAGCCGCCGCGCAGTGTAACACTGACGCGCAATTTTCTTATCAGCAAAACCGAACTCATCCAAGCGCAGTGGAATGCAGTGATGGGCGTGTCGCCCTCGTGGCATACCGGCGATTCGCTTCCGGTGGAAATGGTAACATGGTACGAAGCTGTGGACTTCTGTAACCGGCTCTCGCTCAGGCAAGGGCTGACTCCGTGCTACACTATTCGCGGCGATACCGTCACATGTCTCTTTTCCGCCAATGGCTACCGGCTGCCCACCGAAGCGGAATGGGAATTTGCAGCACGCGCAGGCGAAACACGCGACTACTACGGCGGCACTGTGGAGCAGCCATTCGCCGAATGCACCGAAAGCGATTCACTTGACACAGACCTTGCAGCCATAGCATGGTATTGCAAAAATGGGGATGAGCGAACGCACCGCACCGGACTGCTTAAACCAAATGCACTCGGCTTATATGATATGCTTGGCAACGTGAGCGAATGGGTATGGGATGTGTACGACGGAGCATACTATTCCTCTGCACCAACCATCAATCCCACCGGACCCGATGCAGGTGTTTTACGCAGTGCACGTGGCGGCTCGTTTCTTGTCGGTGCGTTCAAGGTGCGGCTGTCATGCCGGCTCTCGCATAATGCGGCGAAGTTGCGCGAATACGATACTGGTTTCCGGCTTGTGCGAACGGCGAACTAAGGTGCGGATGCGGTATCACCATCCGTGACCGCCGTTGGTATTCTATACTCTTCCACCACATTGCCGCCAATCAGATGTTCCTGAATAATGCGCTCCAACACGTCGGGAGTGCAGGAGTGATACCACACGTTGTCGGGATGGACAACCGCCACCGGACCGAACATACACACACGCAGGCAGTTCGCTTTTGTGCGGGCGATACCGCTGTTCTGCAAGCCGAGTTCTTCAATGCGTTTTTTCAAATAGTCCCACGAGGCAAGCCCTTGTTCCGCCGTGCAGCATTTGGGCTTTGTCGGCTCGGCGCATAGAAAGATGTGGCGCGTGATGCCGCGCAGGTTCAGCTTCTCCGCTTTTTCGGCAAGCGAAGTTTGGATGAATTGTTGTTTGGGTGTCATGATTGTGTTGATGGTTGATACATGCCGCCAAACTACACCGCATCGGGCAACCGGCTCAACAAAACAAACCCGCATCCGGCGAACCGGTGCGGGCTGAATCTATAGGTGAGATTGAGGGGGATGTCTGATGTGCGGCGCGTGGGATTATTTCTCTTTGCGTTGCTGGCGCAATTCGCGGCGAAGTTCCTTCACATCCTGCTTTGCTTGCTTTGCTTCTTGCTTTGCTTCGCGGGCGGTTTGCTTCGCTTGGTCGCGCAGTTGTTTTGCCTGCTCGATGTTACCTGCTTCTTTTGCCGCTTTTGCTTCCTTCATGGTTTCACGCGCTTTCTCCATGTCTTGCTTTGCATCTTTTACTTTTGCCTTAGCGTCGTCGAGTTTGGCGCGTTGTTCGGGAGTCATTTTCGGTTTTTCCTTGGTTGCATCCTGGGCATACGCCGTAGCGGCAGTGATACCGAAAACAAGAGCGGCGAGAGCGATGATAATGCGGTTTTTCATAGTGGTTCTCCGAGTATTGAAATAATGATGATTCGTTTGGTTGCGCTATTGTGGGAATGCTTCCGGCACCGGTATTCTTTTGTCATTCCTTCAATTTGCATTTCGCGCTCTATGACGCACGTAATCAAACGCTTGGTTTAACGGATAGAAAAAAAATCTGCGTGTGGGGAGTGGCTTCGCATTGATGATTATCTACTCGGAGTATCAAACGATCTATCACAATGTTCCAAGTAATGGCGATGGTCGGGATTTAGCTTCGCTGATGTTCAATTCGGAGCACAAAACGTCAATCGGAGAACTAAACTTCCGGCTTACACAAATGTTTCTACGAAGCACGTCAGTCCGCATTACCAAAACTGGTATTAGCGGTTCGTTGTTTTTTTGCCTTGTGTTTTTCTAGTGTAACTGCTATCTAAAAAACCGTCTGCAATTTGAGATACTATAGAATGACTTGAACTCCAAGAATGATATACGTCGTCTGCCCATTTTTGTATTAGTTCAACACATTCGTTTGCTGTTGTCGCCTTAATCAAGTCCTTTGCTGTTATTTTTCCCCTGTCTAATGGTTTCGGTATGGTAAGAAACTCATCCGGCTTGTTTGTTTTATATGCGTTCAGGTAGTCACTTAGCATAGGTGATTTTTTGTAGTCCCAGGTTTGCTTTTTATCAAGTATCAAATTCAACCTTGTCAGGTGGAAATGATTGCTCCACCGTCCGTGAATTTCAGGATGTTGCAGAGCATGAGCGTCAACACTTAAAAATCTAAACAAGTGATTTTCCGAATCATTAAATTCTAAATGTTCAAGTCCATTGTTGTAGTTGTCCATACATTCAAAGATGCCTCTTTGATAGTCCGCACCACAAAATTGACACATTCCGTTGTCGAGAAGTGCAACACCATTTTTATTTGCTTGGTCAATGAAGTTTTGCATTCTTCCTATGTCCTTAATTGTGATTTGTGTTAGTCATTCCACAATGACCGCTAACGGGGCGGGCGGTAGGCGAAGTCCGAAGGATATTGCTTACCAGCGTGTTGTGCGAAACGCGCATAATTCTTTCCCGCAACATAGCATGTGGGTTGAACACTGCAAACGGTATTTGTTGGAAGCATAACGCAAAAACGCTTGGGTGAAAGTGGACTGCGCTTTCCGGCAGGGTGAGGGTTTGACGGAGATGAAGGCGCGGTGCCGGCTTGAGAGAATGGATAGCATGAAGTTTGTATGACCGAAAGAGTATAGCATTAACATTGGCGGGCATAAAAAAAGCCGCTCATTGCTGAACGGCTTGTTGTTGTACTGTGCGAAAGGTGGGAGTCGAACCCACACGGATTTAAAGTCCACTGGATTTTGAGTCCAGCGCGTCTGCCGGTTCCGCCACTCTCGCGGTACGATGCACATGTCCCGATTGGGGGCGCAAAGATAGACACTGCCCAAAGCATGACCAAGCGTTTTTTCTGATGTGCAGTGCGGAGGCGCTATGGCGGTGCAATGGCGGCGGTGCAGTATCAGGTGCGTTGCTTTTTGCCGAGCGTTGTTGCGTAAAACTGCGCGGCATCGCGGGTGAACTCGATTAGCGACTGCCCGTGGATATACATCATGTGACCTGCGTGGTAGTACGTCATGCTTACTCGCTTGAGATCGGTGCGCGCCACAGGCAGGTGGCTTAGGGTGTATTCGGTTGCCGAGAACGGCGTGGCAAGGTCGTAGTAGCCGTTGGAAATCCACACGCGGAGTGCGGGGTTGGCTCGCATTGCATCGGCGAGGTCGCCCGCCACATTCACGTAGCCCTTGTTGGCATCGCCCCATTTCCACGGATGGACTTTTGGCGTGAGCACTTCGTAAACATCGGTTGATTCCACGCCAAGCCCTGTACGCAAGTAATGGTTAATGGCGGATGTGTAGGGCGGGAGTATTGCGTTGTAGGATGGGTCGGTGGCGGGGTATTCGCCTTGCGGACTGCGGTCGCTG
>JAEUSO010000430.1 GCA_016788605.1 Candidatus Kapaibacterium sp.
CAGTAGAACAAAATGTCTTCACCGATTTTTGATGTTGTTGCTTCGTGTTCAACCTTCGCCGACTTGTTACCGACTTCGATGTACGGGAATGTATGCGCTCCGCACCGGTCGCCGATGAGCAGCGAGTCGCACTGCGAAAAATTCCGTGAGTTTTCTGCACCACGGTTCACCCGTACTTGCCCGCGATAAGAGTTTTGGCTTTTGCCAGCCGAAATACCTTTGCTGACAATACGGCTACGCGAATTCCTTCCGATGTGAATCATCTTCGTACCTGTATCCGCCTGCTGAGCATTGTTTGTAACAGCTACGGAGTAAAATTCACCAACGGTATTGTCACCTTTCAATATTACGCTTGGATATTTCCAGGTAATTGCAGAGCCGGTCTCGACTTGTGTCCACGAGATTTTAGCGTTGTTTCCCTCGCAGATACCGCGCTTCGTGACAAAGTTGTAGATACCGCCCTTGCCATCTTTATCACCCGGATACCAATTTTGTACGGTTGAATATTTCACTTCTGCATTTTCCAAAGCGACAATTTCTACAACTGCTGCGTGGAGCTGGTTTTCATCCCGCATCGGCGCGGTGCATCCCTCAAGGTAACTTACATACGCGCCTTCTTCGGCAACAATTAAGGTGCGTTCAAACTGACCCGTATCTTTAGCATTGATACGGAAATAGGTGCTGAGTTCCATAGGGCAGCGTACGCCTTTGGGAATAAAGCAGAAGGAACCGTCGGAGAATACTGCGGAGTTCAATGCTGAAAAGTAATTGTCGGTATAAGGAACAACCGAGCCGATGTATTTGCGAATCAGTTCGGGATGTTCTTGAACCGCCTCGCTCATCGAACAAAAAATCACGCCGACTTCTTTTAGTTTTTCGCGGAATGTTGTGGCAACCGAGACGCTATCAAGTACGGCATCAACTGCAACTCCGGTCAGGCGTTCCTGTTCTTGAAGCGATATACCAAGTTTCTCAAATGTAGCGCGAAGTTCGGGGTCAACTTCATCCAACGATTTGGGATTCACTTTTGTCTTTGGTGCGGCGTAATAACTTATGTCATTGAAATCAATGGCTGGATAATCCACATTCACCCATGTTGGCTCTTTCATAGTCAGCCAGTGGTGATATGCTTTCAACCGCCATTCGAGCATCCACTCCGGCTCATTTTTCTTTGCCGATATCATCCGTACTACATCTTCGCTCAACCCTTTAGGTGCAATCTCTTGCTCGATGTCGCTGACAAACCCGTATTTATATTCTGATTGGACTACCTCGTCAAGGATGGACATGTCACTCATATCGGCTTGTATTAATGTATCGTGATATAATAGTTATGCTAAAATACGCCTTGTATTGTCGGATTAACAACGAAATTATTCGCAAAAAAGAAAAAGGGCGCATTATTCATGCGCCCTACAACAGGATGGTCTGCTAATTAGTTTCTACAGATGTGATTATTTTACCACAACAAACGGTTTGTAGCATACATCGCTCCCTGCCCGAAGAACCAAACGGTAAGTACCGCTTGGTATTGAAGCGAGGTTAAGCATCATTCGGTTATCGGTTGCAACTGTTTGGAAGACCTGCGTCCCCAAAGCGTCAATAACCATAATTTGTGCTTGCTCTGTTGTGCGGTTGCTGAACTCGATTGTCAAGCCAGATGATACTGGATTGGGAGCAAGGTTACTTATACTCAACATACCGCTCTCAGAAACTTCCACAGGTACAGAGACAGGTCCGACACTTAATCTGACTTCTTCGGATGTATCCACGCCGCAATCACCCGAAACAATACAACGGTACATACCTTCATCGAATTTTTGTGCATTCGATAACGTCAATTTCGATTCAGTGCCAACACCTGCCAAATTGGTCTTGTTGCGTTGCCAGAGATACTTCAAGTTTTTGCCGGTGGCTGTAACGCTGAATTCCGCAGTAGCGGCTACTTCAACGCGAAGTTCTTTGGGCTCCTGTGT
>JAEUSO010000431.1 GCA_016788605.1 Candidatus Kapaibacterium sp.
GGCTGCATTGAAAAGCGGTGAACGGAATCCGATTCCCCACAACGTGCGAAACAGATGCTGCGGCACTTCTTGCGGGCTTGGAATATCATTATTCAACTGTGTTACAAACGTCTTGCGCCCGTGTGAATAAAGTTTGGTAACAAAGCCGGATGGTAATGATGTGATGAGTGGTCTGATAGATACATCAATGCGGGCAAGTCGTTCGGTAAGTGTCACTGCTTTGAATGCTATAAAATGTGTTCGTTGCAAAAATACGTTGAACGGAATCCAATGCTTATCACTGACAGGTTATTGTGATGTTCGTAGTGCATGGTTCTATTATACCTGTATTATCGATTGCGCTTCCACACGCTGTATCCGCCGAAGCATTTTTCCTGTGTGTATGCGGTACGGATGTATGTATCGAGCAAATGAACCCCGGAACTTACTGCTGTAAGATTCGGCTCGGTGGATTCGCCGATATCTGTCATAATCAACCACTGAACATTCTTCAGGTTGAGAGAGTCAATGACTTCGCGCTGCACATCGGCGCGGGTGATTATTCCATGATGAATATCGTGATAGGGAATCGGGCATCGCCGTTCAAGAAGGAAATAGAGCATCACGTTGGTTGATATAATTTTATCATGACGGCTGTTGACAACCATTGCATATTCTTGCTGTGAACTACGCTCGCGCACATACTGTGCTGCATCGGACGCATCGGTGGAAAATTTTACTCCGTTACTTGCAGGAAGCGTGCAATGACTTTTCCAAACCGGTGTTTGAGTCACTGCTTTTGCGAGCACAATCCCTACCGGTACAATAGCAGCGAAGACGAGTACCATACCAGCGCTGCACGCCATACCGATAGTCCGTTTAAGTTTAACAGAGTTTGTTTCCCGACCTATAACCAATGCCGAACTGATAATCGCACATAGTATTTGCGGAATACAATGTGCGTGGTCACACCGGTTCAACGCCTGTGCAATAAACAGCAATCCCATCAGAGATATTGCGAGCTGTATGATATCATATGATGTAAAGCGTGTTTTAATTCTCAGAACCGCTTGCAGCAATGCAAATCCGTTTATTGCTACAACACCATAGAATGAAGCTCCCATCACAAGCCACTGTTTTACACTACTCATCATCGAAACACCATTGCCCCAGATTGGAATTGGTGACGGTAACGGCAAATGCCTGATGGATAAGAGATCTCCAGTTGTAAAGCTAAACAGTTGTTCATATAATGGTGCAATACCTGTTACTGAAGCGAGGACGAAAAGAGGAATCAATCCAACAAAAAATCCAATTGTTATTGCCATGCAAAATGTGATACCCTTACGGATAGGGATATGGCGTGCAAGTACCAGTACGATTCCTGTTATACCCAGCGTGACCATACAATACAAGCCGAAGTCAAGTCGGTATGTGAAGGCGAGTGCCGCACAAAAACCTGCGATGATGCTGCTCCGCGACCATGTGAATGATTCCAGTTGAACAACGAAGAGGAATGAGATAAAACAGAAGAGTATTGCCGGAAAAATTGCGTAAGTGAAGAGTGTAATACCGCCTACAAAGTAAGCTATAAGAACTGCTGCACCACGACGGATTCCATGTGAAGGAATCTCGCTGACGCTGCATATCAAAACGTAGATGATACCCAAGCGAACAAGTACATCAGCACAGCGTTCGGCAAACACGGTCTTTCCAAGAACGGACATACATCCTGCAAGCGTGTAGTATATGCCCGGCGTGTACATTGCCCAATAGTCGCGGTAGGGAATATCGCCGTCCATGATGCGTGTGGCACATGTCACGCTAATTCCTTCATCGAAGATATTGGGTTCAGTGCGGAACACTAATCCTATCGTCACTACAAATACGATGATCGCTATGATCAATGTTATGCGGTCAAAGCCGGTACGGAATGGCGATCGTATGATTTCTGTAAATGACATGTGCCGTTTTATG
>JAEUSO010000432.1:0-1681 GCA_016788605.1 Candidatus Kapaibacterium sp.
GAACACACATGGTTTCCGTTTCCACTTGTGCCACCGCAGTGCCATAGCAGGCAAGGGCAACGAGGAGAGTGCTAAGTATGCTTGTGAATGTTTTCATGCTTCTTGTGCGTAGTTGTGTTTCGTAGTTGAGTGTTGTGTTGGCGTTCGGTTATCGCGGTACGTTTGTCTGGCGGTTGCGGTTGTTCCACGATTTGTTCAAATCGCGTGTGGTTACAATGCCGCTCAGGTCTGTATCGTAGTTCGTGTATTCTTCACGGTCGCGCTCAGCCCAGATTGCGTTATAGTCGGTGCGGTCTTCAAAGTTGACTTTACCGTCTCCGTTTTGGTCGCCTGCAACCATCGCAAATATGATTTGACCGGTTTCTGTACAATCAACAGGTTTCAAAGCAGCCGAACCGCCGAATACCGATGCTGTGCGTGTGAAATCGAGGAGTGCGAGAATGTTATCGTCGCATGATTGCAAATCATACGGATTGTTCGACATAACTGCAAGGTGGTTGCGGTGGTGAACAACCACATAGTACGGGCGTTGTGGTGTTTCTTTGGGGAAGTTGATTTTCGTCACTCCGTCCAGCATCACAATGCTTCCGTCTTTATGCAGGAATCCTGTTTGATAGAATCTGTCGCCTGCTCCCGACTGACGCTCGCGGATTTCAACAACAACCCAATCCACAACATCGGTGGGAATTGATTGAACGTTGATCGTAGCGCGGGTAGGGTCGAGGTTATACGGATAGATATTCGGCGGAGTGTTCGGGATGAGATTGCGCTCGCGCAAATCCGCAACCATCGAACCATTGCGATACGGTCCTTCCATATAGATACGGGTGTTCAAACAAAGTTGAACAGGTGTCGGCAAACCAATGGCGAAGAATCCGGTGCGTACAACAGTATCGGCAAACGAGAATGCCCAACCTGTTGTGGTATCGAACTGTGCTGGAACGCGCGAAGTACGGTTGTTTTCCCAGTTATTACCCGACCAGCGTTGCAATATCACGCGGCTGATATCCAAGCCGTTTGATTCATTCACTGTAGCATTGCTCGGTACGTTACACCAACCGTATCCGAAGCGGTAACGGAATCCTTCTGTGAGGATGGAATCAAGTGCATTTGTTGCTGTTACCGTCAGTGCGCGTTTAACTTTTTTATCGCCATCGCGGGGAGAGGGAAATGTTGCCGGGCGGCTGTTAATCGTCATTGTTTCCACTCCGCCTTTTGCCGAAGCATCGGCAAACTGGACAAATGTGTGGCGGTTATTATAGAGCATTGGTGTTGTTCCGCCAACGCGCATAGCCGTACGACGCAACGAGCCGATAACTTCCGATTTCGGATTGTCATAACGCGGGTCGTTGTTCAAGCTTGTGTATGTCAGGAGGAATTTGTTTGCTGTGTCTTTATCAGTGCGGATGTGTGCAACAGCATTAACAGTACCGACAGTAATTGAATCATTCGCGGTTACATTTCTGTCCATTGTCAAGCCGCCGTCGTTATGAACAGTCAGTGCTTTCAACGTGCGTGTGTTAGTATCGGCGGGAATTTCATTACCCGTCACAATCTCACGAACACCGATGTACTTAACCGAGTACGTACTTACAAACGCTGGGTGGTTGGCAATCGTACCAACATCATTACGGATGATGAGCGAGTTGTCTTTCATCAACAGGTTGTTGCGGTCGTCATT
>JAEUSO010000432.1:1691-1943 GCA_016788605.1 Candidatus Kapaibacterium sp.
AGTTCGCCACGATTAAGAACAAGAGTGTTATCAATTGCAAAGCCGCCGTTGTTGATGATAGTGACGTTATTAGGGTTATCAATAATCAATGTTTTGTATGTACCGATACCGTCGGCAAGCTGCTCGCGTCCGCCGCGAAGAATCACATCGCCGTTGCCGCCATTGGCATTCACCGTTCCATTGTGCGTAATGCGACCAAGCGAGATAACGGGGTATTGCGGGGTTATGATGGTATTTGTTCCGCTAAACGTG
>JAEUSO010000433.1 GCA_016788605.1 Candidatus Kapaibacterium sp.
TGCCCTGCAAGAACACACCGTTATCCGGCGATATGATGCGCCGCGCAATGCCCCGCACTTTGCAATCAGAATGCAACGTCGGTATCCATCGTTGCCGGTGATTCACACGCATTTGGATATGCGGATTCAAGAGCAGGCACAAACACTGGCATACAATTACATTCAACGGTTGCGCGGTATCGGGATATTCAACAGCGCGGTGTTTGTTGTAAATAATACAACAAACGCAGTGACGGCATATATCGGCTCACAGGATTTCAACGACCGCGACCATGCCGGACAGGTGGACGGTGTGCAAGCAGTCCGCTCGCCGGGTTCGACGCTGAAGCCGCTTGTGTATGCTATGGGATTTGAGAAAGGTCTCGTCACACCGAAGTCACGCTTGTATGATGTGCCGATTTCGATTGACGGGTATGCGCCGGAAAACTTCGACCAAACATTCGCCGGTGCCGTATCGGTTGAGGATGCGCTTGCTCGCTCGTTGAATATCCCCGCCGTGTCCTTGCTCAACACAATGGGTGTGCAACCATTTGCAGCGAAGTTGTCGAAATGCGGGTTTCGGGAAATCTCACCATCGGCAAAAAACGTTGGACTCTCGCTTGCCTTGGGCGGCTGCGGTGTGCGGCTCGAAGAATTGGCAATGATGTATTCGTGTTTTGCCCGTCAAGGAACTGTGGCACCTTTCCGTTGGATTCATGGTGATTCATCATCATCTGTTAAGCGGATACTTAGTCCCGCCTCTACGTTTATGATAACAGACATACTGACCAAACTCACCCGACCTGATATACCAACCACCTTTTTGAATACCATGCGCGTGCCTCGCATTGCATGGAAAACAGGCACAAGCTACGGAAGGCGTGATGCGTGGAGCATCGGATACAACACAAAATATACAGTTGCTGTTTGGGTTGGGAATTTCAACGGCGAAGGGATACCGATGCTCACCGGTTCAACATCAGCAACACCGCTGCTCTTTGATATTTTCAGCGCGATTGACAACACGATTCAAACCGACTGGTACTCGCCACCGAAAGATGTTGATTTCAGAATCGTATGCAGCGAATCGGGGCAGCCGCCCGGAGAGGATTGCGACAACACCGTCACTGATTATTTCATCCCGACCGTCTCGAACGCGCAGCCGTGTTCGCATATCAAGCGTGTTGCCATATCATCCGACAAACTATATTCCTACTGCACATCGTGTCTCCCGCAGAATGGCTACATTATACAACGATATGTTCAGTATCCGCCCGAACTGATTAACTATTACAACGGCGAACGAATTGCTCTCGACCTGCCGCCGCCGCATAATCCAATGTGCACGCGGGTGTTTGCCGATGCCGCACCGACCATTGTTTCACCATTAGATGAAACGACATATATCATCAACAGGAATGCCGCAGAACCACTTATGCTCACTGCATCCACAGCCAGTGATGTTCACCGAGTGTATTGGTATCTGAATGACAAACTTGTCGGCACATATCCACCACGCGAGCGCGTATTCGTCAAGCCGGTTTATGGCGAGAATAAAATCTCATGCAGCGATGATAAAGGAAGGAATAGCGACATCCGTATTACTGTGGAGTGGGAATAACTACAACTGCTGCAACCGCTTTTTTGCTTTCGGAATGTTGTCACTTTGCGGAAACTGTGCGATGAGTTTCTGATACGCTTTTTTAGCTTCCGCAGTATTGCCTTGTCGGCTATATGTTTCCCCAATCATTGCGAGCGCATCGTCGGACTTAGCGGAACTTTTCACTTGCAAAACCTTCTCAAAACTCTTCACCGCATCGTCGTATTTACCAAGCCCGTAGTATGATTCGCCCATCCAATAATAGCAGTTGCCGATTGTGTTGGGGTCTTTCTCCTTTGCTGCTACATCGGAGAGCAAACCGATTGCTTCCGTGTATT
>JAEUSO010000434.1:0-239 GCA_016788605.1 Candidatus Kapaibacterium sp.
AGAAGTAGAGGCAACGTGGTAGGGGTTGGCGGACTGCGCTTTCCGGCAAACTGCAGGGGTTGGCGGAGCAGATCGTCCTGTGCCGTCTGCAAAGCAACAACCGGATTGACTGCATATAAAAAATGCCCCGTCCGAACATGAATCCGAGCGGGGCATAAACTAACGCCGGAGTTACTTATAGATGATGAGCTTGGATGTGAACACGTTGCCTGCCGCAGTCATTGTGCAGTAGTACGTTC
>JAEUSO010000434.1:249-1917 GCA_016788605.1 Candidatus Kapaibacterium sp.
TTGGGTAACAGCGACGAGTCGGTTTCGAGCAGGTACGTGCCTTCGCCGTGATGACCATGAACTAAGGTCGTGACTTCCTTTCCACTTACGTCATAGATGCGAATGTCGGCTTGACATGGGTAACCGATGGCATACTCGATACTAAGTTTGCCGCCGTTGGTTGGATTTGGTGCAACACGGTTGAGAGCAAAGAGTGTAGTGCTGATGTTGATACGCCTGATGTTTGCAGCACAAAGAACCACACTGACTTCACCGTCCGATCTGTTTGTGTCGGCACAATCAATTCTTAGTCGAGGCAGCGTATAGTGAAACTGCGGTTTGATGCTTGTCTCATTGCCCAAGAGTGTTCTGAAATACGGTGTGAACAACGTTCCATCCTTGCTAATCGGCGTAATGCCTCGCAGCGTAAAGTACACTGTTGAGCTTGTGCTTTTTGCTTGGTCGAATACAACCGTCCACGTGGAATCCAACATATCGCCAGGTTCGGGAGCGCGGTCGCTCAGATAGTTTATGACGGTATTGTTGTAGTTGATTGAGGCATCAACTGCATTCAACCGGAGTTCGCCCCAATGCCTCGATTCGCCGACCACCACATAAGCGAAAGTAGAATCAACCGACATTTGTGTTTGCGGTGTGGTTCTGAAAATTAGGTCGCGCTTGTATGAATTTCCGCTAAGAGTGACAGTATCAACACGTGATGTATTGCCCGAATAGATGCGATATGTTATCGAGTACGATCCGGCGGCATTCGGAATAATCCGAATTGGAAAGTCCAAACCAACATCACCAACCTTGAGCGTTACCGGGAGGAGCAATGCCCGTTGTTGCTGCAAATACGTAATATCGGCTGTTGCATTCGTAGTTCTGATAACTGTGATACTATCAATTCGGATATCAACCTGACCGGATGCACGGAGGGAGATTGCAGAGCGTACTGAATCACAGGCAATGACGCTTGGTATCAATGTCGTTGTTAGTGCAACACTATCGCCGCAGGGAATAATACGGATAGCAAGTGTACTGTCACGGAAACAACTATCGGCGTTTGTGATTCTGATCCCAAAGCGGTACACGCCCGTATCGGGGAATGTGACCGTCGGATTCGGAATGTCGGTTCTGCTAAGTTGTGTGTTCGGTGCGGCAGTCCAGCGGTATGTGTTTCCTGTGCCGGCAATCAGTTGAACAAGGACACCTTTACAGAAGGTGCGCGTCGGTCCGAGTGTGTCAAATGTCGGCAGCGGATTCACCGTTATGCGAACGGAATCGAGCGATGCACATTTTGATGCTGTGTCAATCGAGCGCACATAGTATGTGGTTGTTTTCTTTGGTGCAATAGATATTTCAGGACATGTCGGGCAATCAATTGAGCCATCATCGGGCAACCATTGGAGATTTGATACTTCGCCAGTTGCGCGGACACGAACTACAACACCTTCGCACACAGTTCGCGCTCTGGTATCTACCGCGAATCTGGGTCGTGTACCGACACCGATTCGTGCATTGAGCGTAGTATCGCATCCGTTCATCCCCGTCACTTTTACAGTATATGATACACTTGATTTTGGTGATGCTACTGGATTCGGACAGTCGCTGCACGAGAGGTCGGTGGTCGGATTCCATTGATACCGGTTTCCGTTGGTATGATTGACCATGCGGAACTGCACGTTA
>JAEUSO010000435.1 GCA_016788605.1 Candidatus Kapaibacterium sp.
GGATTTTCCGGTGTGTACATATAAAATCTAAAACGTAATGTAGTAGGAAATTTTTGAGAAAGAGTGGTCAATTCAGCAATCGTTGCACGTGTGCATGGACACATCGGATGAACAAAACAGTCCAACGTGTGGATACTATCAAAACTATTCGCTGATACTCCACGGAGTTGAGTAATATCAGCGTTTGGAGTTGATATTCCTGAATATGAGTATTGAAGCGTTACGGAATATCCGATGGCGATGCTGAGTATCCAGCATGATAAGCAGGCATAATTCCATATAGCATGCATAACATAGTAATGTACAAGTGGTGGGTGACGAACGCACAGTGTATCACCAAAGTTGAAATTTTATCAGCACGCTGAAAGTATCGGTACTTGACTAAAAACCATTACTACTATAATACCTCTCATTCATCCCTCAAAAGGATGCTTCCGCCCCCGCTTGCAGTGTAAATGCCCTTGTCAGCCCGTCAATATTATTCTTTCGTTGTAAAAGTGGTGATGCTGCAAACAGCTGTACTGTGATATTGGTGTTGATGACATACTTCAAATCAAGGGCGATATTGATTTGTGATTGTTGCGATCCGGGAATTGAGATTATATCGTTTGACGGCGATTGTGAAGTTGATTCCGACAAACGGTGGATACCGAGTATTTCCGGCATTATGCGGAAGGACTCATATGTGATTGTATAACCTGCACGAACTAACACATCGTTGCCCCGTTGTAAATGCGTGATGTTATTGTTTCGTCTGCCAGCAAGTTGAAACCCGGCAGAAATATTCCATTCATTGATATTATATGATGCACCGAATATCAAATCGGTGCTTCCTAATCCGTTTTGATACGCCATTGGTAAGCTGTCAACATTTGCAGCACCAAATCCGATTCGTACTCCTACTTGCAGACGGATTGACTCCGACCGACCGTTCAGAAGAGTGTAACTGTACGAGGCAATTGGATCACCTATCCCTTGTGTGCGACCCAACGGTCCTGATTGCATATTATATGGAACTGAAATCTGAAGCTGCATATTATCATTCAAATCCTCATTAACTGACAGTCGTACTGTTGTATAGCGGACATCATCTGCCTTTCCGCTGTAGCCCGTGCCGATACTTACACCAATATGATTGGGCAGACGTTCGGTTTTCTGATGCGACCTGTTTCCAATCGAACACACACCACCGTCCGAACATTGCGAAAACATGTCAATTGAAGCGCTAAGAAGCAGGGTTGCAATCCAAATTGTGTTCAGAAGATGCGTAGTAAAGTGATGTGTTGTCATGATGGTATGTGATAGTAAGAAAAAACCCGTTGTGCAGTAACAGTACAACGGGTTGAATCAATTCATTGAGCAATATAATTATCCGCGCATAGCATTGCGAACGGTCTCGTTCACAGAGTCGGCAAACTGCGAGAAGTTGTCTTCGAACAAGCCAACGAGATGTTTTGCTTTTGCATCATAAGCGTCTTTGTCTGCCCATGTGTTTTTGGGATTCAGAATGTTGGTGGGAACGCCTTCGCACGCGGCAGGTATACTCAGATTGAAGTATTCATCTTTCACAAACTCTGCGCTGTTCAACGAACCGTTCAATGCAGCGCGGAGTAATGCGCGGGTATAGGAGATTTTCATGCGGCTGCCTACACCATAAGGTCCGCCACTCCAGCCCGTATTCACAAGCCACACTTGTGTGCCATGCTCGTTGATTTTATCACGAAGCAGGTTGGCATACACCGACGGATGGTGTACCATGAACGGCGCACCGAAACATGTCGAGAATGTTGCACTTGGTTCCTTCACTCCCGCTTCCGTTCCTGCTACTTTGGCGGTATAACCCGAGAGGAAGTGGAACATAGCTTGTTCGGGTGTGAGTTTGGCAATTGGTGGCATAACGC
>JAEUSO010000436.1 GCA_016788605.1 Candidatus Kapaibacterium sp.
GTTTTTTGGTGGTTCGTTTACGCTAATTCCCTACAATTACTTCAAACTCAAAAAGTACGGGAAATTACACTGAGGTAATACATTGAGTGCTACGAACCTACACTATAACTCAGGATCAGTTGCAATGTACTTACCTTACCATTTTTACCATACAAGATAACACTGTGTTATCACAACGTTGAAAAACAACTAAGATACTTTGAAAAAGTACCAAAATTATGCACATAATACATGGAATCTTGTAACGTAAAAGGCAGATAAAGAGGCGATTTTTGTAGCGTCTATATGACAAATTTTGTTCAACCATATTAAATATATAATATGAAAAATCTTCAAGATTGCATCACTGCTTGTATGGCATGTGTAATAGCATGTGAACAATGCTCAGTTGCTTGTATCAATCAAGGCAATACGTCTTGTGCCTTATTATGTCGTGATTGTGCAGACATTTGCGACTTATGCGCTAAACTTTGTGCAAGAGGTTCCAAATTTGCAGATGAACTTTGCAAACTTTGTGTAACTTGTTGCGAGGCTTGTGCTGCGGAGTGTGAAAAACACGCACATCATCACGAACACTGCAAGATATGCGCAGATGCTTGTCGTAGATGTGCAGAAGCATGCAAGATGTAAAAAACGAAATAAATATATTCTGCATACACACATTGCCTACAATTTTGAGATAAAATAACCTTGACTTTGTAGGCAATGAATTTATAAAAAGTTATGATTATTAGTAATAAACTACGAGAATACACAAGGCGCATTACGCTTGGCACCATTGCAAACCTTTTTGTGATTATCGGCGTGCTTGCCGGAGTTGAACTGCTCGACGGCTGCAAGGATAATCCCATTGTTGATCCCCCGCCGACGAAGGTGAAGGCAACCGTCAGTTTCACCTCGCTCTTCGATGGTGCGCCGTTCAAGGTTATTAGTGCTTCGATTGGTGAAGTACAGACAGCAGGCGGTAATGCTGTCCGGTTTTCACGCATCAAGTTCTTGCTCTCGAATGTTGAATTGCTCAAGGAAAACGGCACGTCGCAGAAGGTGGAAGGATACGGCTTGATTGATTGCTCGAAAGACACGGGCAATTATGTAAGCGCGTCCGTTCCCGCAGGTTCGTATTCGGGTATCCGGTTTTTGGTGGGGCTTGATTCCACCGTCAATTTTGGCAATCCCAACCAATGGGCTGTGACTCATCCGTTAAGTCCTGCTCGAAACAAGATGTATTGGGATTGGCAGCTCGGTTACATTTTTATGGTGTTGGAAGGCGATTACCAAAAGGTGCTTGGAGGATGGGACGGATTTTCCTATCATATCGCGCTGCTTGAGAACGGCACAACAATAACGATCAACAAACCCTTTACAGTCGGTGCGAACGGTGCGACAATTCCGGTTGGCTTCGAGGTGAACGAACTGTTCAAAAACCCGAACACGTTTTTTATTGACGGGAGCAACAACTTCGACCACTCCACGCCGGGTTCGCCCATCATCCGCGCACTCACGCAAAACATGAAGGACGCATTCACCATTGGGACGGTGAGATAAACGGGTATCTGTTCAACCAACCAACTAACCAACAGCCATACGCCATGAGATTGACCGCCGCCGCCCTGATGTGTTGTGCAATGGTTTTCGCCGCGCAAGGATGCAGCGATTCGCAGCAACCGCACGTCACAGGTACAACGCCCTATACGATAACCGTGAACGGCTCGCTGCCGCCGCCGGTCATTCCCTCCGACAACCCGCTGACGCAAGAAGGGGTGCTGCTTGGCAGAACGCTGTTCCACGACCCGCTGCTCTCGAAAAACTCCAAGCAATCCTGCGCCGACTGCCACCGTCAGGAATCCTCATTCATTGACCCGAACCGAGCGTTCAGTATCGGAGTGGACGGACT
>JAEUSO010000437.1 GCA_016788605.1 Candidatus Kapaibacterium sp.
GTTCTCAGGCTAGCCGCAGGAAAATCACAATCAATACAATGTCGACGTAAAGTTTAGTCAACTTCCGCTCGAAATTGCTCGGGTTATCGCACGAAACATTAGTACAGCAGAGAGAAACTCACCTTTTCCGAGCACTTTCGAACGACGCTCGTAAGTTCCTGCACAACGAGGTCAACGCACTTCAGCGACGGTTCTTTCAGGCGTTTCATCTGCTCCTTCACAATGGTCTCGAACGCCATGTCTGGCGTGAATAGTCCGGTTCTACACAAAAATACACACATGCTTACCGCCAAATGTAACGGTAAAAAATAACCTTCACGCGTCGCGATCTATTATGCATCTGCAACTACACACCCACCTAATGCCACGGATGTTCTTGATCGCGTAAGTGATTTCCCGTCTCAGCTCCGGCTCGCTAAATTCAATCTACAAAACGACAAAATACAATTCACACACGGTAAAACCCATTTCCAATAAATCGAATCTAGTCTGCTACCCGTAACAAAATACTCGACAGCGAATGTGCGAGCAAGCCACGCGTACCTTGACCAGCTCAAACGGAAAGCGTTCGTGGAAGATCTTATTAATTTTCGCACCGCCCGACAGCTCGATGGTACTTATCTCCGAACCCGCGCCTTCAATACTCTTCTCAAAATCAGCACCGAACGACGTGACCATTCTGAAACAGACAACGACAATAGAATTAACTTAATCAACGACTTTCAAGCCACAACGTTTCAAATTCAAAACTCAAAACTCCGCCTAAAATTCACGAACTAATGCAGCGTCGCAAACAAACGTGACTTAAAATCACTCACTGCATCATGGCTTTGGTTTTGCGCGTAGGATCGTCGGGGCGGAAGTTTTTATATTCTTCGACTTCTTTCTCCATCGTCAGCATCTGCGTCTGCAGGCGGTTGCGGAGGGCGGGCAGCGAGTCTCGAATGTGATTGGTCAGCTGCTGGTTGAGCACGCGTTGCAGGTACGGCGTGCCCATTCTGTCAGCAATGTGTCTGTAACCGCGGCAACGATTTGTTTATAAATACAATATAAAATATATATAAATATAAAATAAAATCTCAAAATTCACCAAAAAAACTGATTATCAAGTAAACAATGTTGGGAAAATGGCTAGATTGACAATCCCTAGGTGATAACTTTCTAACGTGCTACAAATGTCAAGCCGCAAGTTCAATAGCGCGAAATTACAGCAAAAATGAAAACGTCAAAAACCGCCAAACTCACCGATAAGACGGATGACTTAGAAAGAACTTTCGTTCGGCAGCCATGGCAGCTTTAATATCCTTGCGCCCGTCGATGTCTTTCTGACTGCGGTTAACAACGCCGACGTAGCCGCGTCGCAACGGCAATTGTTTGTTCTCGAGAATGTCGCGCGCGTCGGTGCCTTCGTCCATTATATCGAGCTTCGTTATAACGCCGATCGTTCGTGTACCTGCGATTACACGTGCAATTACAAATCATTCGACCCCTTCAAGTAAGCTAGCGTTGCTATACACTTCAACACCGGTATATTGACTTTTGTCGCGTGGCTAACCTTGAGGGTCGACTTCGCGAGCGATTTTAAGCGCGTCCGAGTTGGCCAGGTCCGTGTTAGCGGGAGAGACGGCGAGAATGAGACACGTGTCACGCGTTATGAATTCCATGAGCATGTTTCGAATTTGCGTCTCGATATCGGCCGGTTGGTCTCCGATGGGAACCTTTGTCATTCCTGGTAGGTCGATGAGCGTTAAATTGAGCACTATGCACACACGGAATTTCCCAACAAATTTCCCAACCATTCGCAAGAGTAATGACACCTATTTTATATTCTCAAGCAAAAGTTATAAGATCGATAACATACCGTGAGGAGAGGAC
>JAEUSO010000438.1 GCA_016788605.1 Candidatus Kapaibacterium sp.
TCAAGAGTCGAGATACGCAGGCGTAACCTATACACTTCACCATCAATATCATCTTCGGTGAATTCTTTGACGGGTTTTGTAACAACGATACTCGAAAAATCTTGAAGTTCAATAGTCGGTGATACTTCGTAATAAATGACAAACTCCGCACCTTTGTCGTCCGTACGGGTTGATTTCTTCATCATGGGGATGCCCGATACCGGAATTTCCTGACGCTGAATTTCTTCTGCGAACACTGATTGCGCAATGTCCGGCAATGCCTGACGTTCGATAGCTGCACCAAAGCGTTGTTTGACCATAGCCAAGGGTGCTTTTCCTTTGCGAAAACCGTCTATCTGTGCATCGCGCTGCGCTTCTGAAAATGCTTTTGAAAAATGAGGTTGCAGGTCGTCGTACGTCATGGTAATAACCATTTCGTGACCAAGTTTTTCCGTCGGACTAATAGTGATATTCACGAAGATTCTTCGGGGTAGAGTGAGTAATGTAGCCGGTGCACAACCATCTGGTCGGGTTACGCCACACCGGGTTCATGCCGCAGTAGTGCGCTTCCACGGAAGGTTGTTCAGCCGTTGTATAATTAATAGCAGTGCGGACGGAGAGAGTCGAACTCTCACGGTGTTACCCGCCAGATCCTAAGTCTGGTGCGTCTGCCAATTTCGCCACGTCCGCATGTGTGATTAAGGCACGTTGCCGCGCTAATAGCCCGCGAATATACGGGCAAGAAGTTGAACTATTGCCCGCATATCTTTGATTTCGCGCTATAATGTGAGTGATTTTCCGGAAAGAGCCAGACATGCCGCACCTCTGCTAGCAGCAGAATCCGAGTAGCATTTGATGTTCACAGCGGCAGGAAATGTTTCCGCCAAATAGGGATTCCCAAAGAAAACGGCGATACTGGGTTTCCCGTAAGCAATTCGGGTAACTGCATCGAGGAGTCGCGGATCAAGTTGCACCGAACCTGAATAACTTCTTGCACGTGCAAACACCGCAAACAGGCAGCATTCCGTTCCTTCAATCCCCTTTTTGTACTCTGCAATCTCATCATCGGTGATTGCCGATGTCATATAAGCAATGTCGGTATTCTTTTCATATACCTGCGCCAGATAATGGAAAAACGACGAGGCGGGATCAATGTCATCGTTTTGCAATAAGGCGAAGCATGAAACATGGTTGTATTGCTCAAGAGGCAGAAGTGATTCATCACCATCTATCCGTACCGCATTTGTTGCCGCTTTCAATGCCATCATGCCGTGCGCTTCCAAGGATACCGGATCGTGTCTGTTTGCTTTGCGTTCGTACAAGCCGCACCATTCCTTAAGCGAACGTACCCGTTCGGTTGAAGCAGTGATTTGCTCTGACGGTAGAGTGCCGTTACGCTCCGCTTCCTTCAAGGCATCAAGAGCTGCAAACGGGTCTTCCGGTATTAACGCGATATCACATCCGGCGCTTATGGCTCGGAGTGCCGCCTCACCGCTTGAATAGGTCTTTGTGATTGCGTGCATATCAAGAGCGTCGGTGACAATCACACCTTTATACGCCATTCGTTCACGCAGCACACTGATAATCGGTTTCGAGAGTGATGCCGGCACGCCCGATGGATCGAATGAGGGCACGGACAGATGTGCCACCATTATGCTCTTCACACCAGCACGTACTGCCGCCAAAAATGGTACGAGTTCCACTGATGTCAGCCGCTCGCGGTTGTGGTCTAGCACCGGCATTGCTATGTGCGAATCCACCGACGTATCGCCATGACCGGGAAAATGTTTGGCGCAAGCGGCTATTCGCATTTCTTGCGTGCCATTGATAAACCCCACAGCATGGGGAATCACATCGGCTATGCTCTCGCCAAATGCACGTGTATTGAT
>JAEUSO010000439.1:0-233 GCA_016788605.1 Candidatus Kapaibacterium sp.
AACTGTTGACATGATAACTGTCTGTATTGCTTGAATTTATAGAGAAAAAACGTACAGGACTGCGAAAATACAAACACCGCCAACACCACCAAGCGTTCTGGCAAAGAAAACACACAGACGATTCTCAGGCAATATCAAAAAAACCACCGACAGACGTGTAACGCTTTACAAACTCTTTTCGAGTTGCAGCATGTTCCGGTTTGCGTAAATGAGGGTCATGTTCAATGATGGCA
>JAEUSO010000439.1:243-1856 GCA_016788605.1 Candidatus Kapaibacterium sp.
CTCGCGTTTCGCTTTTTCTATCATATCCTCATCATTCACTAAATCGCTGAATTGAAAGTCAGGAAGTCCCGACTGCCGCGTTCCCATCACATCGCCCGGTCCGCGCAACTTCAAATCCACTTCGGCTATTTTGAAACCGTCGCCTGTTTGCTCCATCGTCCGCAACCGTACTATTGCAGAGAGTTTCTCGCTTTGCTCCGCTTCTTTCTTCCGAAGGTTATAGACGAAGTGATCTTTGGTAGCAAGCAGGCAGTAGGATTGCTCCGCCCCACGCCCCACACGACCTCGTAACTGATGTAACTGTGCGAGTCCGAAACGTTCGGCATTCTGAATCAACATCACCGTTGCGTTCGGGACATCAATCCCCACTTCGACAACTGTTGTTGCTACAAGAATATCAAACTCCCTGTTTAAGAACTGCTTCATCGCATCTTCTTTCTCATACCAGAGCATTTGCCCGTGCAGCATACCCACCTTGAGATCAGGAAAGACCTCATGTAGTAACTCCTCGAATGCCAGTGTCGCCGCTTTCAATTCCAACTTTTCGGATTCCTCGACAAGCGGATACACGATATACGCCTGCCTGCCCTTCCGCACTTCACTACGAATGAACTCGTAATGCTCGTCAAGAGACGATTCGAATACAACCTTTGTATGAATGGGCTTACGGTTTTTCGGTAACTCGTTGATAATAGAGACATCAAGGTCGCCATAAAGCGTCATAGACAGTGTGCGCGGAATCGGTGTTGCGCTCATAACAAGTGTATGCGGGACTTTAGGGTCGCTCCCGTGCGAGAGCATACTCAGTTCGCGTAGTTTCGCCCTTTGCATCACACCAAACCTGTGCTGCTCGTCAATTACAACCAAACCCACTTTGTGATATTGCAACCATTGCTTCTCCGCTTCTTTTTGCGAACTGCCGCCGAACAACGCGTGCGTACCAATAATGATATTGACCTTACCGCTCACGATTTCATCAATCAGGTTATTTCGCACCCGCTTATTCTGTCCGCCCACAATCTGCGCTATCTGAATACCGCTGTCTTTTAGCATTGCACTCATCCCTTGGTAATGTTGCTCGGCAAGAATTTCAGTAGGGGCAAGAAGCAACGCCTGATAGCCGTTATCCACCGCCATAAGCATCGTGAGCAATGCAACAATGGTCTTCCCCGACCCCACATCGCCTTGCAGCAATCGGTTCATCTGCTTGCTCGTCCTCATATCCGCTACTATCTCATGGATAACCCGTTTCTGTGCATTAGTGAGTTCAAACGGCAGGCGGTTCATCAAGGCGCGTGCGGAAGGTGACGGTGGATTTATCTCTGGTGCTTTATCAGTATTCTTGACTCCTTGCTGACGCAGTGCAAGCATAAGTTCAAAGAAAAAGAGTTCTTCAAACTTCATTCTATTGCGGGCATTGAGCAATGTAGCGGCAGTATCAGGAAAATGCAGGTGGACGAACGCATCGGATCGCGTTGGAAAGGAAAACGATTGAAGAAGCGAATCCGGCAATACTTCTGCAATACCGGGTTTTTCTTGTTCAAGTACAAGTTCAACAAGCTGACGAAACCCTCGCATTCCGATATTGGCATTTTTCATGGCTTGGGTAAGCG
>JAEUSO010000043.1:0-14592 GCA_016788605.1 Candidatus Kapaibacterium sp.
CGTGTAATGGTTCAAGCACCGTCAACATCGGTATCAATCAATGCATCGGATATTGGAACAGAGTATAAGCAATTCACATGGGAAGTGCGCGGACTTGGTGATTGGGGCGGACGCAGCGAAACTGCAATTCCCTACACCTTCTCGACCGACGGCACGCTCTCGGTGGATCTTCCGGGCGAATCGAACGCCGTCCGCGTGGAGCCGAATCCCGCTACGGATGTTGTCCGTATCCGCTATGCAGTGAACAGCACATCGCCCGTCTCATTAGTGCTAACAGATAACATGGGCAATGATGCACTTGTAACAACCGCACCAGCCGAAGGCACGGAAAGCAGTATTGAAATTCCGCTTGGTGGATTGCTATCGGGCGTATATACCGTACGCATCCGTCAGGAAGGAAGCCGCGAACTCCGCAAACGTATTGTTGTTGTGCGCTAAGCCGCCCCAATACCGACCGCGTTTGCAAACGAATCAACGGGGAGATGCGCACACTGTGTATCTCCCTGTTGTGTTTATGACTCCGTACATTCTCTTATCATGCATCCAATCACTATGAAGAAGTTCTATTCATTCGCGCTTTGCATAGCAACCGTTCTCTCATGTATTTTCATCAGTCCAGCCCGCGCCCAGCAACCCTATGACGAGTGGTATCCAATCGGGCAGTTGGAGTATAAGGAGTTTAGTAAGTATTGGGGAACAACCAAGTACGCAACACGGGGTAAGGAATGGTATGCCTTACCCACAAGTTCAAACAGCATACCATTTGGTATTCTTTACTCCAATACATTGCTTGGTACAGTATCAACAGTACAGTTTCCGAGTTACATCAAAGCTGGTATGGGATATACTACGTCACTTTTTACCTCAAGCAAGTATGTCTTTGTTGTTTCACTGTATAGCACGGCAAGTAAACTGACACATATCAGGACATCGGACAACGGGAAAACATGGGAGCAGTTTGCGACAAATGAACTGTGGTCTGATATGCAAGCTGTACAAATGTTGAATAACGACAGTGTGATAGTTGCAAGGTTATCCGACTACGTTATTGCGGTCTCTACGAATAGCGGCGATACATGGGCAATGCGCGACTTGACAGCATACAAAATGTCCTCGATATTTTTTGATAACGGTGTTTTGTATTCTGCGCAGGAGAATCGCGGCTTATGTATGAGTAATGATATTGGCAGAACATGGAATCTAATTGGTACTAAGGGGCTTAATCGGAGCGCAAGTAGATATACTGTGGCAAATTCAGATGATAAAGCAATATTCTGTAATATAGGTTTAGATGGGATATATCAATGGAAATCCGACGCAAGCGAGTGGAAAAAATGCAGATTCTTCAGTAATGATACTTTAGACGGATTTTTTACCTTAAACCGTAATCCACGGTCAGGCACACTCCATATGGCTGTTGAAGCATTATCACTCGGCAAAGCAAGAATAGGTATAGGGTACTTTCATTCTGTTGATAATGGAGTAACATGGAGACGTACAACGCTACCAGAAAATCTACAGTTTGAAGACCTCTATCAATATATGATAGATAGTGTTTATATACTGGTGAATGATGCTACGCATATAATCTCGACTGACGACGGAGTAACATGGATAAAGTATTCTGATGATCTTGCTTCAAGTAGTATGATCTATGCAAAATCAAGTAAGTTCTCCCTTGCTTATAGCAAGTATTATATGATTGATTCGGCGAATACATTGTATTCGTATCAATATGAATGCAGACGACTTTGTTGGTCGAAGATTCGGTTGCCTGATCAGGCAACGATGATACAATCCATTGCACCGTGTGTCGATCACATGTCGTATACTAATCACCCTTTACGCGGAGTTCCTACTTTCCCAATGCTCCTAATATCTGATCTCAATGGAGTTGTGCATAGGAATAAAGACCTCGATAGTTTCTCAATTCGTCAGTGGGAGTCATTTGATCTGAATATTAAAGCAGTTTGTTCCTATATAGCATCAGATACAGCTTCTTGGTCTACCCGGTATTTGTTTGGAGTCAAAGGGGGGATTATCACCAGTTCTGATTTATCTATTACCCGATATTACGAATTCCCAGATCCCGAGGAGACAGTTAACACATTTGCCCAAGTCGGGCGGTTTTACTTTGCAGTAACTAACACAAGGACGAACGTCAAGATTTGGCGAAGCACTACATTCGGGCGTACTTGGCAGAATGTTGCATTGCAGTCACTTCAAGTTAATAGTGCTGCATTTCTTGGGAACGGAACTATTGTTCTTGCCACAACAAACGGTGTGTGGACATTTAGCTCTAATGATAGCACATGGAAACTTATACAATTCGGCGGCAAGAACGTCAAGACAATCACAAAAATTGGGCAAACAATCTGCTGTATGGTAACGATTGATGATGAGGGTGTATACTTATCAGAATATCCATTCAACAAATGGAATCAGATTAATCAGGGACTGCCATCAGGAACACTGGAGTTTTTAAGTGCAGAATATGTCTCTACCAGTGGGCAAGCCACACAGAAAGAAGTTTCTGTATTTGTCACCCTTCGCGCCAAAGGAATTCACCGGTATGTGTCATCAAAGACATATACTACAGACACACTTACAATGAACCAAAGCATAGTTAGTGTAAACGAACCTCTTGCCGATTTGGAAATACTCGCACTCTACCCTAATCCCATAACCGACGAACTGACAGTTCATGCTGATACAGAGTTGCAGCGTGTCGAGGTCTATTCACTTTTGGGCGAGAAGGTGATAGATATATCACATCAGGCAACGAATCGAATCACCATCCCAGTTACTGCACTGCCTCGCGGAGCATACCGTGTGGTGGTGCATCAGACGGGCAGCGCAGTTCCCCTCTCGCGCATGGTTGTGCGGGACTGACGGGTTTCAATCAACTTATACAACAGACATGAGTAAAAAGCAGATTAACAGAAAAGAGATTCTTCGATTGATTCAAGAAGGACTTGAACAGGGGAAACCGCGTGAGCAAATCCGTGATGAACTTGCTGCACAGTATTACGGAGCAACGTCCATCGAAAAGTTCATCGCATCAACCCCAGATCCGCATATCCGCAAAGAGTATTCTGTAACGAACACCGTGCTTGTGGTTGTGATGGTATTGTTGGCTGTGCAAAAAATATTCAGTGCAGTCATAATGGTGAATACCATGGATGTGCATCCTGCCGTAGTGTTGTTGTCTGTGCCGTATCCGTTGTTCTTTATAATGATTGCCTACGAGGTGTGGCAATTCAAAGGGTGGGCGTATAATGTGACGGCATTGTTCACCCTTGTAATGCTTATCCGCTCGTTTCAATCTAACGTCTTTAGCTCATCAGGTATCGAATTGGTCTTTACGTTTCTGCCGCCTGTAACCGTGATGGTTCTTGCCGTGTATCTCGGCAAGACACTGTTCCCTCACTACGGGGTGTTCGGACCGAAAAAGGACGCACATGGTAAGACGATACTCGGATAATCGCAACGCAACGAACTGCACCACCGGAACAATATCTCCACAGCGGCGGAGTCATTGCCCGCTTTGTGAACAGCAGTATTCTTGATGCCGCTACCAACACACACATACATCGTACAATGAACTACACACTCTTCGGTAATTCAGGACTCCGCGTTTCGGAACTCTGCTTGGGAACAATGACCTTCGGAACGGAATGGGCAATCGGCGCGGATTATGAAACAAGTAAAGCTGTTTTTGACACATACGCCGGGGCAGGCGGGAATTTCCTCGACACCGCCAACCGCTATACCGCCGGAACAAGCGAGAAGTGGCTTGGCGAGTTTATCGCCGCCGACCGCGACAAGTTTGTCGTGGCAACCAAATACACCCTTGCCGACCGCAACGATGTGAACTTTGCCGGCAACCACCGCAAGAACATGATGCGCTCCGTGCGCGACTCACTGCAACGGCTGAACACCGACCACATTGATTTGCTGTGGGTTCATGCGTGGGATGCAACCACACCTGTTGATGAAGTGCTTCGCGGATTGGACGACCTGATAACACGCGGGTTGGTGCATTACATCGGTATCAGTGATACTCCGGCGTGGATTGTCTCGCAGGCGAACACGATGGCGGAACTGCGCGGATGGTCAAAGTTTGCGGGCTTGCAAATTGAGTATTCGCTGCTGCAACGCACTCCCGAACGCGACCTGCTGCCAATGGCAAAAGCATTCGGTCTTACTATTACTCCGTGGGGCGCACTTGGCGGCGGCGCACTGACAGGGAAGTACCTGCGCGGAGAAAACGGTCGCGTGCCGGAACACTCAACACGCCGGAGCGACCGCTCGACGACGATTGCCGAAACAGTGGTGGAGATTGCCGGGGAACTCGGTGTGCCTGCATCGAATGTTGCGATTGCATGGCTTCGCCAGCGCGGTCAGCATATCATCCCGATTGTCGGTGCGCGCCGTGCCGAACAACTTGCCGAAACACTTGCCGCCACCGAACTCACACTTGAAGCCGACCACATTCAACTCCTCGACAACGTCAGCGCAATTGACCCCGGCTTTCCGCACGACTTCCTGCAAAGCGAGGGTGTGATGCAAGCAATGGGCAACACACTTGAACTCATTGTGCGGTAGAATCGAATCCTTAAGCATTGTTCAGCTAACTTCACGCGGCGGCGTTCCAATCAGGAATGCCGCCGTTTTGTTTGAATGATGTTCTTAACTAATGCACCATAGATGTTGTAGATGCCGTTGCTCCACTTGTCAATAATACGCTGATGTGTTTCATCGGGAGTGAACTGTTCGGGGCTAAGAATGTAGTCCCGAAGCAGCGTATAAAATTCATGAAAATCAGAGTTGGATGATTTGAATCCTTTACTCCGCAGATATTTCAGATTGCGTTCGATGGTGGCTAATGCCACTTCGCGGTCATTTTGCATTACGAACACCGCTGTTTGCAGATTGCGGAATTCGATTTCGTATTGAACGTAGAGTTTCTTTTTCAGTAGCGTCATGCCTTTATGAATCATCTCAAGTGCGGCGGGATAGTCGCGTACCATTGTGTGGTATTTGGCATAGTTCAGAGCGGCGTTAGCTGCTATGGTATGGCGGCTATGGTTGAGTAACGGGGCAAACGTCCCCTTGAGCATTGCCTTTGCATCATCGTAGCGCGAGAGTATCAAACAAACTTGGATATACTTTGCCGCAGGGTAGATATTGTTTTTTGATTCGGGATAGAGGTGAAACAATGATCCATATTCTCGCTGTGCAGATTCAACATCGCTCAACACCTGATATAATGCCGTTGCATATTTCGTATGAATCTGTTGCTTGTCGAATGTACGAAAGTCGGCAATCTGCTCGGATGTTCTTGTAGCGCGTTCGATGTGATTGATTTGCATATCGGATTCGATGGCGGCGTAGTAATCATAGAGGGCAATGTCGGCATAGACCTGCGCTTTGGGCGATGACAGTATGCAAGCGTCGTCATATTCGTTTAGTAATGTCCGTTCCATTTTCTTATCCGTCCGGTCTTTTTGCAATGTCATTGCTCCGGCTAATCTCGATATTCTTGCACTGTGTATTTGTGATGTATAGATGCTTTGCTGAACGGCTCGCTCTGTACGCGGCAGAATTGCAATGTATTCGCGCAGCAAATGGAGCAGCAGTTTCTCATTGCTGTTGTAGAGCGGCATGGAAAGAAATACTGTCAAGAGCGATTCGCAGTATGCTCGTTGTTCCGATAAGGGTAATGAAGGATAGAGCGTCTTGCGTTGATGTATGACTTCCTTATATAGATGCTTCGATAACGTGTAGCGTGCCGAAAGGTGGTGAATCAGTTTCACCCCGCCGTCGGGAATCATTGCGGTGTAGCATTTCCTGAGTAAAACCGACTGCAACTTATCCCAATTTCCAGCCGAAATACCAAGTGCCTTTCGTTGCTGTTCGTGTGTCTCCTCACTATGGTCAAGTGCAACGTCCATAACATCACGCTCGCGCTTGGTCAGGTTCAACCCGCGCAGTGTCTGCTTCTCGTGCTGTGTAAGCGTATGCAGGTATTCAATCAATAATGACATGGGTATGTGCTTTGTAAGAAATCGTGAAAAAGCGGCGTGGTGATACTCCGGCGGATACCATAAATTTCACCGTTTCGTCAATCAATCATCATAAAGTTATGAAGAGTATCATCATCAGCATCATGCTGCTTTCGGGTATTGTTTTTCTTGGCGGATGTTCCGACACTGTGTCGCCTGTTGCATTTCCGTACAAGGGGAATATCTTTTATTCAAACGGAGGTGAAGTATCACGCCTTCAACTGAGCAATCAGGTTTCAAGCACACTGTTCACTAATGCGCGTCATCCCGATGTTGCAAACAATGGAAAAATACTCGCGGTGGAAATATCTCCTCGGACGCGATTGATATTCAGCGATTTAACTGGCGCGAATAGAGAGACAGTGTTGGCGGGTGTAGATTACACTGGACCCAAATCCAGACAGTACATGAACAAGCCGCGTCTATCCTACGACCAGCGGTATGTAGTATATGAAAGTGATAATGTCTATAATCCTAACTCATACGTGGTGTCTGCCTCCGACGGCACTCTCATAGCGATTATCGGTGATTATGATAAAAAGCAACCAATGGTTTCACCAAGTTGGGCACCTGACGGCTCTATAGTAGTTGCCGGATGGAAATCAATGAACAACGGTATTTACAAGGTATCCCCCGACTTCTCATCAATCGTCCGTATAGACCCAAATCTGACAAATGTTGACGAACCCAGCGTCAGTCCCGACGGTAAATTCATTGCATTTACACGCGATGGTCAAGTTTGGATAATGGGTATTGACGGCTCAAATCCAACACAACTCTACGTTGGTGATAAGTACTTTCGTATGCCTACGTGGTCGCCCGATAGCAAGTATATCGCCTCAGTCCAAACCAACGGAACAGGGCGAATCCACATATTCGACATAGATGCGAAATCAGTAGCGGAAGTCCCCGGTGTCCATTATGTTAGCCCAGAACATCAATTATGCTGGCGTTATTAGAGAGTATTATACCATACAATTGCGATTGTTAATCTGCATTGAATAAAGTAATACCAAATTGAATGAACTCTATGGGACTATTTAATTTTCTAAAAAGCAAAATAAAAGCAGAAGAAGATGCACCGACAGCACCGCCAATCATTGAAGGTATTATTTTACTGGAAGATGAGTACATGGTGCATTGGACAAGTGTTCTTCAGGAGTTACGGGACGTGTGGGGCTGCACGGTAGGCGAGCCGCTTGGTATTCAGGAGTTCACATGGTTTGTCGAGGTTGATGGATATAAAATCGGGATTGCATCGCATTCAACACCTTTCCAGCAAGAGGGATTGCAAAAAGCGATACCATACAGTTACTTTTGGGATAACGCGGCTCAGGAAGTGAAGAGTCACAGGGCGCATATTGTACTATGTATTCTGCATACAGGAATAAACCCATTTCGGGAGAACATGATCTTTACAAAAGTTGTGGCAACTGTGTTACGTCACACGAGGTCAATTGGATTTTTCCTGCCCGCCCGCTGGCTATTACGTAACAAGAAATCCTATCTTGAAGTGGCTGATCAAATAGCGGGAGGTTTTTTTCCATTATTCAACTGGATACTTTTTGTAGGGATTCCTGATAAGACCACCAATAACAACTCGTATTACACAGTCGGTCTATCTGACTTTAATAAGAAAGAAATTGAGGTTGATGGCTCGCTTCAACCAACACGAGATTTATCGGAGGTTATAATTGAGGCGACATGGTATGTTTTATCAAGGGATGAGGTTTTGAAGGATGGGGAATCAATTACACTGCCCGGAGGATCTGTAGATATTGAAGTATCGAAACCTGCTCTCTTTATGTTGGATAGAGACACGGTAAAGCTGCTCTGCTAACATGATGATGTTGCAGGACTGTCTGAATACAAACGGCGGCGTTCCATACTGGAATGCCGCCGTTTTTTGTACGCGCAATTGAACCATCCTTATTTTGTGAACGTGTAGCCCTTTGCTGTAGCATTCTGCCGTAATGCAGCCGAAATTTTGCTCTGCAAACTTGTGGATTTCTGCGCTGCGCTCGTTGCGTCTTTTGCTTCTTCCTGTGCAATATATGCCTGACGTTTTTTCTCAACCTCTTCCATCTCTTTTTGAATTGCCGCACGTTGCTTGGTGATTTCCTCTACTTTCTTGACGCGCTCGGCGGGTTGCAGTTGTTGCAACTCTGCCGGAAGGTCGGCGGGCTTGGCGGTTGCCACATCAAGTTTCTTGCTTTTCACCGCATCCACTACATCCCATGTTGCATTACTGTATGCCGCCGAGACCTTTGCCGCCGCGCGGTCGGCAAGATTGGCTGTTGCCATCGAGCTTGAGTTCGCAGCTTGACGCTGTTGTATGAGTTTTACAGCCGCACCCGCCGCACCGTAGCCCATGTACGTACCGTTCAGTTTGCCGTTCAGTCGGACAATCGCAGTGTCGTACGGTGTTGCGATAAAGCGTTGCGGCGTATCGGTATTGATGCAGAAATAGTTACCGCCTGTGCAATCGGCAAGTCCGTCCCATCCGTCGCTGCGTCCGGTGGCTTCATCACCGCAATGAATCGTTGTCACCGATACGTTCTTTTGTTTGGCTGCCTCGCACGCTTGGCGGATAGTTACGCTGCCTTGTGCAAAGCGTTCATTGCCGGCAATAAAGAGGAAACGCAGGTTGTCGCTGTCTTGATTCCACGTCAGGTTCATGCAGGCGTGGCGGATTGCCATCGGTGAGTATTCACTGCCGCCGTTGGTGGTCAGTTTGAAGAGAGCGTCGCTGATGTTATCGAGGTCGGATGTAAATGGCGACACCTGACGGATGTACCCGGCGGTGACGGGAATGCGGTCGTTGCCGTATTCATACAAAGCAAGTTCGATGCGAGGAGTTTGTCCGTTACGTTTGGTTGAGGCAAGCTCTTTCACGATATTCCAGAGCTGTGTCTTGGCTTGTGCAATCAATCCGTCCATACTGTTGCTTGTATCCAGCAATAAGGCGATTTGAACAAGCGGCTGTTCGGGCGGCGGCGGGCAGTATGCAGGTTTCGTCAGCCAAGTATAGCGGCGGAACTGCGCTGCTGCAACGGTGGGGATTATGATATGGAGCAGCAGTGCTGCGGCAAGGATGCGGGCGATGGTTTTCATACGCGGAGTGCGGTATGTGGGACAAGATGTTGCTTACCCCGGCTAAGTCACCGACCCGCCGCCAATGGTTACGCGCATTAACAAGGATTAACAGGGGAGGGAGAAGAGAGAGGTGAAAGCAAAGAACAAGGTAATACAAGAAAAAAAGGGGAATCTTCTTCCCCCTCGCCTTAGTATCTACGCAGCTCCACGTAAACTTTTATCTGAGTCCTTGATAACAAAACGCGCTTTCAGTTTGGCAACCTGTGTGGCAAGACCGGCTTCTTCAACCGACCGGAGTACTTCGCTGAAATCCTTGTATGCGGCAGGTGCTTCATCCAACGGATATGTACGGCAGTTGGTGAGAATATCCTTTGTATCGAATGACGCATCCACATCGCTTTGATTCAACGTCCGCATTGCAGCCCTTCTGCCCATTGCCCTTCCTGCACCGTGATTGACACTGTAGAGTGATTGAACGGCATCCGGGTTTGCCACCATGACTGCCGAACCATCCTGCGGGTTGCCGGGCAAAAGAATCGGGTGACCTGTTTCGTAAAATGGTGTGTTGAGCAGACCTTCGTGCTGCGCAGGAAATGCCCGCGTTGCGCCTTTCCGGTGAACCCACATTTCTTGGTTGCCCACCTGTTCTTTCCGCGCAATGTTGTGGCTGATAAAGTACACAAGATGACCTGTCGTACCGGGCAGCACTTCCTGAAACGCTTCGAGGACAAGTGCGTTGATAAGCAGGTGATTCACGGTGGCAAAGTTTGCACCGAGCGACATGTCGCAGATGTAGTCATTCGCTTCGTTTGTACCAAGTTCGGCATAGACAAGTTCTTTGTCATTCCCCGGATATGCCCAGCCCTTAGCAGCGAACTGCGTTTGTAACGTGTTGAACTGATGGTTGGCAAGTTGGAATCCAAAACCTCTCGATCCGCAATGCGAGAGAAATGCAGCCCGTCTATCCATCAATCCGAATGTTTCAGCTACCGCTTGCTCCCGCGCACCTTCGGCAATGCGAACAATTTCACATTCGCCGAAATGGTTGCCGCCACCATATGATCCGAGTTGCTCCACTTTACTCTCGAATGTGGGGAAGAGTCCACTTGCAAGTAAGACATCAAGCCGTTCACCGAGAGTACCGGCTGTGCCGTCGAATCCGACGTGAAAAGCATCTTCGCATTTCGTTGCCCAATCTGGCGGAATGCCAAGCTGATCACATACACCGAATGACGCGCCTTCAAGTGCCACTTGTTTGCCAAGTGCCCGTGATACTCTCCGTGATTTTCTTACCGACCGCTGACCTTTGCCCGCACCGGTAGGAGTCCGTTCACAGATGGCGTTAATTATAGCACGCCGAACACTTTTATTCCTGAGTTCTTCTTCAGGTATATCCATCTGCAAGAGCGACATGGAACACTTGATGTCCACACCCACCGGACCCGGGTAGATATGAGTAGGCGATGCAAGTACGCAACCGATTGGTGCACCGTAACCGCCATGTGCATCAGGGTTCAGAACAAGGTGCGAGACACCCGGTGCAAGCCGTGAATTCCGAGCTTGTTCTAAGCATGTCGGATCGAATCCGTTCCGAATATCTTCTGTGCCGATAACGGTAATCGGCTCAATGCCGTCGCCCACATTCATGTGCGAGATAGCGTGATTTGTTGTTGCTGTAAATGGTGTATTCATGTTGTTATGTGTTATTATGTTTTGCTATTGCAGACCGCACCGAACCGCACAACCATATTGAACTACCATGTGCGGGAAAGAATGTTGTTCCTACTAAACCACCATCACGACAAAAATTGATGAAACGTTTCCTTACGGGATTTGAACCCGCTGTACACTGCCGCGTACATAACCGGAAAAGGTGCGTGTAGTTCCATCGGCATTCGTGTTGTGGTTGTGTTGTTAACTCCACTGTTCTATAACTACTTTAGGAGCACCCGAAGTCCAATCCTCAACTCTACAATAGATAATATTCGTTCTTTTGATTGAATCAATTGCTGAGCGTAAGGTTAGATATTTAGTACGTACTGTTCTTTTACAGAATCTGCTCTTCGTTTTTATTAAAACCCTAAATACTTTAAAGGATTTAGTTCTTCTTTTTTTTAAGGGAGTTGATAAGTCAATAAGTTCATTTTGCAATTGATATTGTTTAGCTGTTTTTCTCCACTTCTTGTTACCCAGAGTTTTTAAGTATGGACCAATATGTTTACACCGCTCGGTTCGATACTCTCCTTTGTTATATAAGTTTCGCATTTGTTCAGCTTTAGTATTTACTATAAAGTTACTTTTAACAATTCCCCTCATCCGTCCTTCGGACACCTTCTCCCAGTGGGAGAAGGATGGAAATTAGCCTCTCCTATTGGGAGAGGTCGCTTGCAGAAGCAAGCGGGTGAGGGGCAACAATATTCCCCGACAAGTTTTAATGAAACAAATAATTGCTTAGCCACTTAGCTATGCTGCTACTATTGTAACAACAACAGGAATCGAACCTGCGTAGATTATTCCGTGTAGTTCCAATTTGCATTCGGGGGATGATGTCATTCTCTCTTATCCGTTTTGTGTACAACTTCTCCGTTCACAGAATTCTTTTGTTCTGCCCAATGGTCTAAAAGATGTATGATATGTTCTGTGATCTCAATCATGCAAAGTGTACTTTCTACTTTCCCAGCATGTACACTACTATCATTTTTATGTCCTCTAGACAGCATCCAGGTAATAGTGCCTTCAGATTCTACACTATATACAGGTGCAGTCATATGACTTTGACTTAAGTGTATATACCCTGATGTTTTTTCATACACCGTTTTCAATTGACTAAAGTAATTGCTATAACACCCAACTAAATACGAATCAGTTAGTTTTTTTTCTTCTCTATCCTTTACATCTTTCAGTTTAGAACCGCTTAGGATAAGCTTAGCTAACTCATGTGGATGCTCAACCAAGGTTGTTGCATACCAACGCAAAAGTGTGTCAATATGCAACCTAACAAGCGGCAACGACACCAGCATATTACTAGACTCTGTGGCTTGAATAAATCCTTGTATTACTCTTATTGCTCTATTGGAAACAGCCATACTTAACAAGTCAAGAGAATACATATTTTTACCGTCTGCCATTTGAATACGCTGTTGAGTTTTAATCACAAGTTCAATGTATGAATCAAGTTTACTCAACAATGCATTCAAATCAACTCTACTAGATGTTTTCTGCTTCATGTTTCTCCTTTTAGTGATTTTTAATAGCGAAGCCAATAAAAGTTCAATTTTCAGTTATGACTGATTCTTCCCTACACCTTCTCTCCCGCGGGTGACCGCACCTGATGCAACGTTTTGGCGTGGTGCGGTCATGCGATTAGACAATCATACCTACACCGCTGCAAAGCCGATACCGCGTTTGGCGGCAAGTTTATATCGCGCACTATCGCTAAGTTGGCGGACTGTTTCCGCATGTGGCGAGAGCAGGCGGTAGAGTTCCGCAAGAGTGTATAGCTCATTCTCAAGTTTAATACTCTTGCTCGGCGCAATAGCATCGAAAAACCGTTGTGCCTCTACGCGAGTGAACTTCCTCGTTTCGATGACACCGAAACAACGACCGGGTCGTAACAATGCTTCGTCCGTACTATTAAGCGACGTAAGGTTAGTCGTGAGAATAATCTTCTTGTTGGTATCGGCGGTAATGAACGAATCCGAACTTGAAAGCAGTTTGGTCATAACGTTATTACCATCGGCACGCGAACTCAGGTGCAGGTCTGCATCCTCAAGAATAAATGCACTTGCATCACTTGTACGAAAATCGCTGTAGATACTGTCTCCGTTCAGCAATGTTGCGTTCGATGTGTAGAACAACTTAATATGCTGAAGAGATTGTACAGCCGCCATTTTGCGGATGATATAGCGTATCAAGCGCGACTTCCCCGTACCCGGTTCGCCTATCAAGAGCAGTATTGATTCATTGCTTCGCGCATACTCCAGAATCATATCGTCAAGATTCGAAATGAACGGGTATGCTTCCGGCACAACGGTATCGTTCATCGTTTCAAGGATGCTTTCGTATTCGTAGCTTGATGAGCCGTAGAACCACCGTGTCTCGCATACTAAACCAATCCGGTGTTTGTTCACGATTTCTTCCAATTGTTCACGCATATCTTGTAAGTGAGCGCGTGATGATGCATGGATACTGAATGTGTATTTGGTGAATTGCGTGGATTCGTTCATCCGTCCCATTTCCACAGTGATAAGCGCATGCCTTGTTCGCAGATATGTCCAGTTCCCGTTAATCGAGAAAACGCTGCCAATCGTCATCAGTTGTTCACGGATACTGTTTGCATCAACAGTGCTGCTGATAATGCTCTCGAACGTCCAGAAGTACGGCAGAACCGCCTTTCTGATTTTTGCCATGAGCGGCGCAAGGAGAAGCATCGTGCCAAAATCGGCGTTGCTATCATCCAAGCTCTTTTTTATAGTAAAATATGTTGCCATTTGTAAAGTGTGATACAGCACACATTGCGACAAAGGTATGGTGAAACGGTATCTGCTCTACCAACTGAGCTATTGCCAGTATTGCATTACAATATCAGACAAGCAGGACTCGAACCTGCGACCCGATCATAAGAATGTAGTTCCACCTGCATTCGCAACGAATGCTTGTTTAATGTTGATTGAAATGAAGTAACTGTGAGTACCGATGTTGAGTGTCTCCGGCATCTGTCACCGATGCCTCTGAACATATAACCTCCGACAATTTTTGATGAAACATCTTCCAGCTCTAACCAACTGAGCTACAACTCCCATACTAAAGATATCGGGGAGTTGGCAGGACTCGAACCTGCGACCCGGGCATCCAAAGTGCATGTAGTTCCACCTGCATTCGGCGGTATTGACTATGTAATTATTAATCCACTGTTGCGACAACAGTATGCGAAACACCCGCTCCTCATTCGATTATATGAGAGTGCGGGCGGGAGTCGAACCCGCTGCATCCAATGTAGTTCCGCAGGCATTCGCAACAGTACATTGTGACTTTTCATCCGACACTCCGCCTGTTACCACTACAGCAACGGGCGGGTGTTGTGAAGTACCTGTGTTACAATTCTATTGCTTCAATTTCACGAACCCACGTTGCCGCATTCGAGCCACTTTTTACAAACTGAGCAATTGTCGAAAACACATTGTCCGAGAATCCGCCTATGTTCAGAATGTCACTGCGCTCATGAGCTTGTGTTGTAGTGTTTGGTGTGAGGTCAATACATACGAGTTTGGCGTTCGGGTTACGCTTCTTGAGAATTTTCCATTCGTTCATAGTAGCAGTCGAGTTGTTCCAAGCAGAATATCTTTTTGCATCCATCCAAGATTCGTTGTCCGAAACATAGATGACAACATCAACATTAGCATTCTGTCTGTTCAATAATGATAGTGGT
>JAEUSO010000043.1:14602-16252 GCA_016788605.1 Candidatus Kapaibacterium sp.
GGAGCAGTTTGTTCCGCCGCCACCTGCCGATGCAAGTTTCTGTGCGTTGGTCATCACCGAATCACGGGGATTCAGCGTAACATCAACCACATCATTCTCGAAGGGAATAACCCGAGCCGTCCTATTGACACGCATGATTGATGCGGCTACTAATGCAGCTACGTCAATGCAACGCACCTGTGTTGTTGAACCTTTGCGAATTCCCGTAACAGGAGATTGCATTGAACCGGATACATCAGTTGCCACAACCACGTTACCATCGAACTTCGGGATGTTTGTTGTTGCAATTTCAAGTGCATCTTGCAATGCTTCGCGCACAACAAGCGGAATGGACGAATCGGCGTTCATGTATGCAATCATTAGCTGATACGGGAACACACGCGCTTTTGCAATTGCTTTTTCATCACGCAGGCGTTCGGCAATCAATTTCGTCATACCGTCATTACTGAATACGCCGTGACGTGCAAAGGTATTCAGGTTCATCCGCGTTGTTTGCCACGAAGCATTTTTTGCAATGACCGTCCATTCCTCCATGCCTAAGTCACATGCCGTGAGCATCTCGAACGGGATATCTGGTACTGCGTTGGTAGCACCTGCTTTGAATTGTTCGAACTCTTGTACGATGTCGGGCAGGAGTTCCGTATTCACATGACGACCAATCAGATAGCCATAGAGTGCTTCACGTGTGGTGTTCTCCGGCTTCGGGCGCACCATCTTAATGATGTCTGCCAACGACGGCGACTGACCGACCGACGATGTGAATACTTGTGCATCTGTTCGTTGCTCGAACCATGCCTGTATCAGTTTCTTCGGCGCAGTACCGAACGATGAGCGACCAACCGCTCCGGAACGCATAATCTGCACGTAGTTGCGGAGCATCTTACCATTGTTCAGCACACGCGGGAACACACGCTTGAGTAAAGCAATATCCCGCACAGTTAACACTGCCAGCAAGAGCGCGGGCATATCCTTCATATACCCTTGTTCACGGGCGTACACAGCGGTCTTTGCAATGAACTCCGCATCAATCAATGTGCTTAGGGCAAGGATATTCTCGACCTGCGTTTCCGCACTGACATAGAATGTATTATTCATACATCCTGTTGCTGCTAGCTGTGCAAGCGTATGTTTTGGCATGAAGCCGTATGCAGGTGCATTCTCGTTGTTGCGGGCTGTTGCAACAGGTAAGAATTTATCCTTCAATGATTGGAACAATGTTTTGTTTGCCATTGCATCCTCCTGTGTACTGAATAAAACTACTATTGTTAAGCACGTCATTCGTGCGATACAAAAACTACTGTTTAGAAACGGTGTGCCAACTTTCCGAATCCAACGCAATGATGAAACGTGCATCCGGCTGAAACCCGCATGGATACTTGCTTCTGCAGTATGTGTAGTTTTATTCTGACACATCGGAGACAGAATTTAAGTTGAAATAGATAAAAGAATAAAAACTATTAACTGCGATTATATTCTAATTTTGATAAACCATTGACCATACTGCTATGCCTGCAAAGAAGAAAGTCATCATTTCGTTTCTCGGAACCCGGCTTGATGCCGGAACATCAGCAAAACGTTGGTATCGTTGGCGACCTACTGTTGCTATGGTACAGCACAGGAATCTTAGAATTGACCGTTTGGAGTTGATTC
>JAEUSO010000440.1 GCA_016788605.1 Candidatus Kapaibacterium sp.
CGGTTTTACCGATACCGGTTGCCTTCCCACTTGCCGTGAACGGGAATTTGCCGACTTTGATGTCGTATCCCGCTTCTTTCGCTTTCTTTTCCGTCAAGCCGATACTTGCAACTTGGGGCTGGCAATACGTGCAGCCCGGAATGTTCGAGTAATTGACTTCGGGATGTCCTACTCCGGCAATGACTTCCGCAACGGCAACTCCTTCGGCTGACGCTTTGTGGGCAAGCCACGGCGGACCGGCAACGTCGCCGATTGCATAGACACCTTCCACGTTTGTCCGCATGTTTTTGTCAATTTTAATCCAGCCGCGCTCCATCGTCACACCAAGTGTCTCAAGTCCAATACTCTCGATATTCCCTTGAACACCGACAGCATTCAATGCAACATCGGCTTTCAGTGTTTCTTTTGTGCCGTCTTTCTTTTCGACAACAACCTCAACGCCTTCGCCGACAGTTTTAGCAGAGAGTACCTTTGTACTTGTCATAATGGTCATTCCCTGCTTTTTGAACTGGCGTTCCAATTCCTTGGATACTTCATCATCCTCGACAGGTACAATCTGCGGCATCATTTCCACAATCGTGACTTTCGTTCCGAATGAATTATAGAAGTACGCGAACTCAACGCCGATAGCACCTGAACCAATGACCACCATCGTTGATGGGATATTCTCTTGAAGCATTGCCTCAGTACTGGTTAGAATTCGTTTGCGATCAACCTCGATTCCCGGTATCATACGGGTACGGGCACCGGTTGCGATGATGATGTTCTTGCAGTTAATGGTATCTGTGACAACACCGTTTGCATCCGTCACCTCCACAACACCCTTTGCAATAATCTTACCGCTACCTTTTACCTGATTGACTTTGTATTTTTTGAACAAGAACCCGACACCGGAATTCATTTTGTCGGCAACTCCGCGGCTTCGTTTAATCACCTTTGGAAAATCAACGCTGAGGTTACCCACACCGAAACCATAATCATCTGCATGGTTGAGGAACTGACGGTATTCTGCACTTTTCAAAAGTGCTTTCGACGGGATACATCCCCAATTCAAACACACGCCGCCCAAGCGGTCGCGCTCTACACAAATGGTGTTCAAGCCAAGCTGCGATGCGCGGATTGCCGCCACATAGCCACCAGGTCCCGAACCGATTACCACAACATCACATGAATGCGCTGCCATACGAATATCCTTCCGTTATCTATGGTGATTATTGATTAGTTCTTACCGGAGAGAGCTTTTGTCACTGCCTTTGCCGCATCATCCAATGTGGATGCAAGCAAGAAATTCAAACCGCTTTTCTTCAATATCTCCAATGCTTCCTTCGCATTTGTCCCTTCAAGACGGACTATCACAGGTACATTGACTTCCACTTTTTCCATTGCTTGCAAGATGCCGTTTGCAACACGGTCGCAACGGACAATACCACCGAAGATATTGATAAGTACGGCTTTCACATTGCTATCGCTCAACATAATACGGAAAGCATTTGCAATGCGATCTACATTCGCTCCGCCGCCAACGTCAAGGAAGTTTGCCGGAGAGCCGCCTGCAAGTTGGATAATATCCATCGTCGCCATTGCAAGACCGGCACCGTTGACCATGCAACCAACGTTGCCGTCAAGTTTGATGTAGTTCAGGTTATACTTCCCTGCTTCGTGTTCGAGCGGGTCTTCTTCTTCCACATCGGCAAGCTGTGTGTAATCAGGATGTCGGTACAGAGCGTTATCATCAAACGTGACTTTTGCGTCGAGTGCAATGAATTTGTCATCGTCAGTGCAAACAAGCGGATTGACTTCTAACATAGCGCAATCCATTTCCTCG
>JAEUSO010000441.1 GCA_016788605.1 Candidatus Kapaibacterium sp.
GAACTTGTGATGCGGAGTTCTATATTCGAGAGTGACTTCGCCGCCGCACCTGATGCGCTGACAACGGTACCGCTTTGTGCATCAATAACTGTGCTTGGCTCATTGCTTACTAAATCATCACCAACAATCACCACTGCGTTGGCAAGAGTAAGCTGGTCGGTATATGTTCCCGCTTTCACAAAAATTGAATCGCCGGATGATGCCGCGCTCACAGCACGCTGAATGCTTGCCGATGTTGTTGTTCCTGTAACAAAGCTGTTTGTTGTTACAAAGTGCTTGCCCGATTGGAGTGTTGCCAATCCGAGCGACGATGCGTCGAGTTTATGATTGACTTTATCTTCCACTTCAAACATTTGTGCGCGGCTGAGCGATGATGCAAGCGTGGGCGATGTGCTGCTTGTTCCGAAATTATTCTCGGTCAGGTTCACAGGATACGAAAACCCGCTTGCCATGGAAACATACTTTGCAAGAGTGTACACAAAGTTGTTGCGCGATGATGATGTACCGATTGTGACTCCTGAAAATTCGGGAGCGGACTGCGAGCCGACGTTTGCATTCAAGAGTTCGATTGCAGTGCCATCGGTAGTTGTGCTTGAGAACGCATTGCCGTTGATGGCGCAATCGTTTTGTACAAAATTGCCCGATGAGTTACTGAACGCGCTGTTCACCCGAACGTGCACTGCGTTAGCAACACCCGTTGTGAATGAGTTTGTTGCAATACTTACGTTGCGCGAACCGGCACTGAGGATACCAACTGTATGGCTGTTGAATGTATTGCCTGTCACTGATACCGACGAGCCGCTGATGTAGTTGTGTCGTATGTGAAGCGATTGACTGAATGATGCCACCGGCGAAAACGTGTTCGATGAAACTGTTACCGAGCCGCTGCCAGACCCTGTGAACGAGAACGGCTCGTCAATAACAAGCCCTGCACCGTTGAATGTATTATTCTGGATTGTTTGATTTGCGCCGGAGGTGAATTGGACCAATACATCCACACCGCTTGCGCGCACAGTATTCCCCGCCGCACCGGTTGCACCGCCAAATGTTCCGTTCACACCGCGAAGCCAAGCACCGCGCTCGAAGAAATTCCCACCTGTACCATTTATGGTATTTCCTGTTATCGTTGCGGATTCATAGGGCGACGCATTATCGCTGACGAAGACAATCCCCGCCGAGCCGAATGTTTCGTTGATGTTCGTACTTGTCACGGTATAGGAACCGCCTGTGCCTGACCGTGTAATTGCATTACCCGTTAGCAGGAGGTTATTGCGGTTCAGCGCATACACACCGACGGTAGCATTGCCACCATTGGCAACAATGGTCAATCCGCTCACCGTCACATTCGCCGAGGCGATTGTAAAGACAGCGGCATTCGTGGCAGTATTGGGTGCTTGCACCGTTACCGACGCACCGTTGTAGTTCCTCACAAGCAACTGCTTTGAGACCGATACCAGCTCGGAAAATGTGCCGGACATGAGATTCAGCGTGTCGCCATTGGCAACAGAACCATTATCTATGGCAAACTGAATATCGCGCCATGGCTGCGTATCGGATGTCCCCGAATTGGCATTATTACCACCCGGGGAAATATACCATTGGCTCGCAAAGCTGCTTGCCGAGAATCCTGCAAGTGCAACAATGAGAGCGATGATTCGCAAAGTGTAGCGTGTTTTCATACGAACAACGTTAAATAAGAATTGGTACAATGTTTGTCGGTTGTTACAGCAATAGCTCTTGTACATCTGCGAAAGCAGGTGAAGGATACTATTGTCGAGATAAAGCATATAGCGCGCTCTTACTTGTGAGTGGAAT
>JAEUSO010000442.1 GCA_016788605.1 Candidatus Kapaibacterium sp.
GGGGTAAAGAGGATTTCGATAACATACCCAAGTGATGGATACACAAGTCCGGGAATACCGTTGTTCTCCGGTCCGCCAAGCCAGTTGATTTTATAGTAGGGCGAACGGTTCGTGATAGAGTCAATACGCACCGGCAAATCAACACCGGTAACAGTATCTGCTTTCCCACTGAGGGCAATAACTCTCACCCCTCCACGAAATGTTGTTCCGGGAGTCACTTTGCCAATATTCAGAAAATTGATACGCCCATCGAAACTGTTGTTGAAGCGTATTTGCGGAACGCGGTCTAAGGGTCCGAGTCCAGTTGCTCCACTAAACACGGCAGTACCCGTTGTATTACCTTGAAACGCGACAATTCTTCCCCCGACTCCTTGCGATTGCCTGTTGCGCGTCGTCCATCGGATAATGTATTCATTACCGCCCTGCTCGCTCACCGACTCGACCGATGTGCTATAATTATCCTCGATAATAAGTGAATTGTCTTTCGTAATTGTGAACGGCTGATTATTGAGCGTTGCGCGAACCCTCGCCGATAGCAACGGATACTTGCTTCCGTCCACGCTTGCTGCGCCATTGACCAAGCTGATCCGTAATTGGGCGAAAGCCGTCATTGGAAGAATCAGGAGTGCAAGGACAATACACCGGCGGCAGACATCAGAATTAATACACTTCATAAATGATATTTTTTGGGCGTTTTCTACAACAGAACCGCAAATTACGGCGCGTCGCTTTGCAGAATGGAGAGGTTTGTATAATAAATTGTTAATTGATAGGACGGCGAACCGAACATTGCCTTCCTATGCAGTCCGGCAGCAGTTCAGAGTGCTTACCACAGAGCGGTGACAATAACGCGAACAACGGTGTGCGGGTTTCACCGGAGAAAGCAGCAGCAAGGATATTATCCGCCGACGTGTAGTTTTGCGCCCCGCCGCGTGCCGCTTCTTCCCGCCGCACCGGCACTTCACCAAGTTGCACCTCAACGAGACGAGTATCACATGAATATCACAACGCACGCACGCCGGATTGCCGCTATATCCGCACTATTTTTCATATCAACACTGTTTGTATCCGCCCACGAGATTACCCTGAGCGGCAAGGTTCTCGGCGCAGGCGAACGTCCGCTTCGCGCAGGCAATGTCAGCATTTTCCGCTTCGGTGCATTGGAAGCCGATACTACGGTCTCGATTGGCAATAGCGGTGGCTACTCATTGACATTTAAAGCGTCATCAGGCGCGGTGAAAGTTAGATTCACCGGTGTCCACCACGAGCCGCTTGATGTACTCGTAATGTCCTCGAAACCAATGCGCGAACAACTCGACGCACAGCTTACACCGCAGCGGTTTCCCTCGTCGCCCGATAGCGTTGTCCTGCTTGACCAATCCAACAACTATAATATCAGTTCAGGAAAGAAACTTGAGTATAAAAACGGTGTGTATTCCGCGCCGATGCCCGATGTGCAGGACGAGCAGTATGCCTATCAAATCGTGCCCCGCTACGCGCTTCAACTCCGCAGCGAGATGATTCCCTTTGCCGGAACTGTTGCCGATACTTTCGAATTCGACGGCGTTGCTTCGTACCGCGCAATCTTCGGAACGGACAAGAAATCAATTACCTTTGATGCAGCCGACATACCGCGCTCGAACACAAGCGCGTCGTTCAGATTTGCAAACCCCGTTTTGCAGCAGCAGGCAACGGCATACAGCATGATTGCAGGTTTCCGCCGCGCATTTCAAGACAGCACTCAGCGCGACGCAGCACGCCAGCAGCAACGCGGTTCGGCATTCAACGATATGAACCTTGCCGAGTTC
>JAEUSO010000443.1 GCA_016788605.1 Candidatus Kapaibacterium sp.
AATCGGAATGACTTCTGATCTCCTCCGTCAAACGTGATGTAACCCGATGGGTTCGCGTTCGTTGGCAACGGCTGGGTATTCTGTACTGCATTACCATTGAGAGGATTAAAGTTCTGTCCCATGAGAATACCGACACCATTACCGCTACGAAGCTGAATAGCAATCGAAGCACGTGTCAATCCACGAAGAATTGATGGACGGAATGTTATGGTATTTACAGCCGAAGCTCCTGAGATTCTTGATGTAAGGTCAAGAGCCGGGATATTTCCAGACCCACTACCAACAACATAGGACGGATCAGTAAGTTCAAATACCGTCGGTCCGGTCACACCTTGTGCATAGAGTGCGTTTACCGCTTCTTGTATCGTGTTAAAGTTGCGTGGTCCGCCTACCGATGTGCCGATTGTGTACGTTCCTGACAGTGCGTCGCCTACGTTGATATTGATGCACAGAGTATCGTTTGTACGAACGGCATCGTCAATAAGTCCCATATACACACAAGCAGTATATTGACCGGTTTGTGTTGGTGTCCAGAACGGGAATACCGCGCCGGTTACACTGCCACGGCTGCAATCCGGAACATTGATTGTCTGGGTGTACACAATCTGAGAACCACGTCGAATAACAAGTGTGGTTGGGATGTCAGATGCATCTGCCAAACCATTATTAATAATACGGACAATAGGACGTGTAGGACGATTAACGAAGATAGATGAACCGTTGGTCGGATTTAAAAACGACTCAATACCAAGTTCAGTATCATATTGTACTTCAAAGAAATACTGTCCGGTAATCGGTTGCTGATTATTCGATGTTTGTAAATCATTAGCACCTATCAATTCCACTCGATAATTAACAGTATAAAGTCCCACATTATTTGTCGTAAATGTCGGGAATCCGGATGATATAGCGTCTGAGGATACTTCCTGACCTAAAGCAACTCCAGTTGGATTGTTATACACTAGTGTATCAGCCGGACGTACTAAACTGCCCGATGAATTACGGATTTCCGCAATAAATCTAAATGATGTTACATTGTTCTGACCTACATTCTGCATCCGCGCAGAGAACGGAATTGGAACACCACGCGGGTACTTGTAAAAAGTTGGCGCCGAGTTAGAACTGGGCGATACGATACGAGATACAGCTATATCCCATGCCAATGGGATAAAGAAATTCTTTGCTACGAACGAACTGCAACCGGTGGACAACATAAATGATGCCTCCAACCTGTATGCACCGGGCGTTACATTCGCCCCTGTTAAGTCAATAGCACCGTTGGCACCTGCATAAATTCCGCGTGCACTTGTCATAAAATGATTATACTGACCAGTTCCTGTAATCGGTACTATTGAATCATTCGTATTAGCCGGGTTTGTTGCCACATATACTGAGTTTGTGCTTGGTAATGGACCAACAATACGATATGTTGCAGTGGCTGAAACTGCCGCAGGGCGGTTCACTGTTAAATACGGTCCGTTTGCACCAGAATAAATACTACCGGGAGCAAGAACGTTATTTGGAGCAACATTATCAGGGAATGTACCTGTTAGATCACCAACGACATTCAGTGTGTAATCTTCCGCTTCTCCGTACCAATAATTCCCACAGGCATTATCCGGCTGCCAAGTAGTAGATCCTGTGTTGTAATTATAAAAGTATGCACCCATTACACGCATACGAAGCGATCCATTGGCTGCTGTACATGGCAGAGTGAATGTACCGCTAGCTTGCGGATACGCGGATGTGTTTGGATTTACGGCAACACGTTCGGTAGCATTATCGAAATTATTATCACCGTTCAAA
>JAEUSO010000444.1 GCA_016788605.1 Candidatus Kapaibacterium sp.
GGTTAGCACGAAATCACGGAGTGTGAGCATAGCGGACGATCAGATGCGGGTAAAGTAAATGAGTGGGATTGGTTTTGCGAATCCCCATCCAAAATTACGGGGAACTGTGTTGATAGTGTGTTGGGAAATCTTGATATTGGACATAAAAAAACGCTACGGACGAAAGATACCGTAGCGTTAAAGTGTGCCTCACTTTTGTGTAGTGGTGTGTCGCTCAATGTTTGTGTGCGATCAAGGGATGAGGCGGGGTAAAAGAACTCGCCTGTCCCCCTTGCTATTACCGGAGGCGAAATTATTCCAAGCACAGTCGTTGACCAATCAACATTTAGGTAACGGTAGTTTTTTATGGGTGAACGGCAAGTTTGGACAAAAAAGTCCGTAAAAAGACAGATTACCGAAGATATCCCGCAGGATTCAACCGTTGCTTTTGATGCCAGATTTCAAAGTGGACGAACTCACCGTCGAGTGATTCTCCGCTTTTACCGACTGCTGCTCCTGCGGCTACACTTTGTCCCTTACGAACTGATACTGAAGAAAGATTCGCATATACCGTGCGAAACCCGTTGTTATGGTCAAGAATGACAAGCGACCCATACCCCGGCAGCCAATGCACGAGCGATACCGTGCCCGATGATACGGCGGAAACCGCTGTACCGCTTATGGCAGCAATATCAAGTCCGGGATTGTTACTAAGTGTGTTCGTGGTGGGATTGCGGTATTGACCGAACCCGCGAACGATTTTCTTACCGGGCACAGGCGAGGGCAGCGACGCGACTTTGAATGCGCCGCCGGTCGGCGTAGTGCCGCTGACCGGCGGCGCGGTTTTCAGTGACTTCGCCACCATTGCACTTATCATCCGCAAAAGGGATTGCTGACTTTGCTCTTTCTTTTTCAGTTCGGTGCTGAATGCAGATTTATCCGTTCTGATTTTTTGCAACGCTCTTTGCTTGGCTGCAATGATTCGTGAAAGATTTTCCTGCTCGTTGTTCTTGAGTGTCAGCAACGCATTTCGTATATCGGATTTCGAGAGCAGAGAAGTCGTTTGCTTCGAGAGCGAATCGCGCTTGCCCGACAGCGTATGGGTGGCGTTGGCAGATTGTTCCGTCATACGCTTAATCACACCTTGCATAACCAAATCCTCCTTACCGTCATTGCGCGACATCATCATTTCGGGTACGGAGGGCTGACCGCGCTTCGCCGCCGAGAGCGTGAGTTCAGCATAGAGTTTCCGTATCCGCCAAAGGTCGCCCGCCAATTCCTTGCTCTCCGAGCGTGTGTCTTCCACTTTCGATTGCAGGTCGTCTATCTCTTCTTGAAGTAAGGAGATGTACCGTTCAATATCAGTATTATGTTTTTGATATTGCCTGATTGCTTGCAGCGTCGCGGTCTCTTTGCTCATCAAGCCGTCAATCGTTTTCTTATCGGCGGCAATACTTTTTTGTAACGAGAGCAGTTCGGTTTTGCGCTGTGCAAGACGGCGGTCGTTCTCACTCACAGGTTGCTGCTGCGGTTTCTTCGGAGCGGGCTTGGGTTTGCCTTTGAGAATAGCTTCAGAAGGTGAAACGAGAACCGCAGTAATGAGAAGCGGTACGAACATATCCCTGATGCAGAGTAGTAAAGCGAATGCTAAGCGCGAGTTCATACTGATTGTCCGTCGGGATAGATAAATGTAAGGCGAATATCAATGTCGCCGCTTAAACTTTGCTTGACGGGACAGGTATGGGCGATATGTTCAAGAATGGTCTTATCACTCTCAGCGACCGGTGCGGCAAAGCGTAGCGTGCAATCAAGAGCTGCAATGCGGC
>JAEUSO010000445.1 GCA_016788605.1 Candidatus Kapaibacterium sp.
CTCAGTGATATGTTTGACGGGTAATTGGATGTACGCCGCTTAATCCACAAAGAGATACGGTTTCCACGGCTCTTCCACCTTGCCCATAAAGTGTTTCAGAAACACAATATGGTTGGGCTTGCGCGGGATGGAGGCGAGTTTCATGCCTGCTTCGTCGGGAGTCCGGCTGCCCTTGCGGTTATTGCACGGGATGCACGCCGCCACAAGATTTTCCCACGAGTCGCGCCCGCCGCGAGAACGCGGTTGTATATGGTCGAGTGTAAGCGGATGCGTATGACTGCCGCAGTACTGGCATCGGAAATTATCGCGCCGGAGAATATTCTTGCGCGAGAGTTCCACTTTCTTGTAGGGAACGCGGATATACGACGAGAGGCGGATAACGCTCGGAAAAGGGTAGAGCGCGTTCATGGATTGAAGTGCGATGCCTTCACGGCATTCCACCATTTCCGCTTTAGTAAGAAAGAGCAGGAGAAGCGCCTTCTTGACGCTGCAAACCGAGATCGGTTCGTAGCTCTGGTTTAAGACAAGCACCTTGCCGTTGATACCGTTGGCAGGGCGGGTGTACGTGGCAGCTACCGGCGAGCTGCGCTGTGCAATCGGTGAGAAACTGTAAGCACTGAAAACATTACCCTCCTTTCAATGAGAAACTGCTGTAATGGTTATTCAAAAAATCCGTTACGCGGGTTGATAACCCGACCACAAATTACTCACTATTTGTTCGCGGACAAGGTGAACATTTCGCGTCGGGCATTTTCTTTTCGTAACGGCGGGTTGTGGCAAGCAGGTGTTTTCATTGCGTGAACCTGCTCGAACCATCAGGTTACACCGAAGGTTTTTTACCTGCGATGAACTCCTTTACAGTGCGCCGGAACTGCGGTGGGACAAGGTGAAAGACGCGGGTACGAAAGAGTTTATAATTCCAGACAACGCGCTCACGGTAATTCATAACGCGACGCTTGTTGAAATCCGGCTGAACACCCAAACGGAGAACTGTTTGCGCCGCACGATATTCCCACACACGCTTAATCACGGTGTTCAGATGGGGGATGCAATTCCGGTAGGTTGAATAGTAGCCGTCGTGTGCGTCGCTCCGCTGCGAGCCGAAGTACTCGAACTCCCACGCATTCTCGCCGCTTTTTAGCAATTCCCGAATGTGCGATGTTTTGAACATTGGCATCACCACTGATGCACGATATACTGTGCCGCGTGATACAATACCGATATGGTTGTTGAACGGTGTATCAGGCGGAATGCTTGGTGTAAGCCGCAGGTATTTTGCATCATTAGCAATGGCACTTTGTATCGCATCATAAAGCAACGTCTGATTCACCTCGCCGCAGAGCATCAGGTCTTCGAGCATGAGAATCACATACTCTTCTTTGATGTATGATAGTGCCGAGAGCAGGTTATCCGACCACGAAAGATCATCGCCGACCGGAATCACGTTCACGCCGTCGAATTCCGGTTGCGCATGATTGGTGAGCAAGTGGACGGGGTAGGGAAGCGGATGCCAGAAACGCCGCAGCAAAGCGAAAAACGGCGACCACAAATCGGAGTACGCATCGCAACTGACAACAAGAATGGCAACACTAAGCGATTGGTGTGAGTAATCTCTCTCCATTATGATTAGAGTATCAGGTTCTCGGCAACTATAGATACTGCGGTAACGAGTTTATCGGGTTGGATGGAAACCACGCCCGGCTCGCCGCACACAACGCCGGCGGCAAGATTGGCAAGCGCGGCAGCTTCCTTTATATCCGCTCCTGCACAATAGGCAGCGG
>JAEUSO010000446.1 GCA_016788605.1 Candidatus Kapaibacterium sp.
TAGACCATAGCGGGCAGGGAATCGAACAACATTACGATAAGCGATGCAGTAAAGAGTCCGGCAACAATGGCAACGATGGTTTTCAGCATAATGAGTCGGAGGTTAAATGGGTATGGTATAAACGAGTGTGCGAAAGTAGGGGAATTGGTGGGAATGAATGTATCCTGCCACCTGAATTCAAAGAAAGTTCGGACTGTGGAAAACTTTTGCTTGTGTATATATGTGTGTGTGTGTGTGTAATTATGAGGTGAAATTTTTATTCAGCTTGTGGGATTCCATTATGAAATCCTTTATCGGGATGCTTGTTGTCCTCTTTGTTTCCGCTTCGTTTTCGTTGTTCGCCCAATGCTCGCCCGGGTTCACCGGACCTTTGACAGCGACGTTTTTCTATACGCCATCATGCTCAATTACGGTAACGTACTGTTACAATGCCACGGGCGGAGTTGTAAGAACAGAAGTTCTGTCAATAGGTGGTAGCATACCATGTATAACTGCGATGGTAACAGATCCGTATTTTGATGTAACTAAAGCAGTTACTGATGCCGTCATTCTCCATTTAGGTACTGTTGTCACCTACCCTTCGGGTGGTAATATCATTCCGCCATCTACAAGTTCCGCACCGCCAACCTTGACATTCGAGATTACTACACATTTATGTCAGAGGTTATTTAATGATAATGTGAATCAGATGATGGTTATACAGCCGCGTCCCACACAGACAGGACTTTGCCAGCGAGCATACAAAGTATGTATTGATTTTTCTACAGTACCCCTCAGTATTGTTAAAACATTTGTGAGTGCAACAGCAAGCGGTCTTAGCCAATGCTCTACAGGAATACCGGAAATTCCGAATCCTATTCCTGACGGCTGGCTTTCGGAATGCTTTATGACTGATTGTGAGTAATTGCGCTTAATGTTTTTACCGGTGGTGTGAACAACATGCCCCCTATATATATCACCAATACATAGCATCTATGCCTGTCTCTCCCCTCTTTCGTTGTACCATTCTCTCTATGCTGTTTGCTTTTGCATCACAATCACTCATGGCGGGTAGCAGTGGCTTGGAATGGCAGAGAATCAATATCTCGTACAATGGGCTTGTTGTACGGCATTCTGTTATCGCCACCTATGGTTCATCAGGTGCATACACCCTTAGTACGAACGACGGTGCAACGTGGCAACGCAAGCAACTCAGCACCGAGGATGACAGGATTCTCGCCATGTCGGCATCATCCAAAGGATGGGCGGCTATCACAGGGAACGGGTTTCTGTTCCGAACGGAGAATGTTGCCGGAGCATGGACAAAAACAGCACACGGTGTGCAGAATGCCATCTCGGTGGCGATGCTCAATTCGGGTGGTTGCATAGTTGTATCAAAGAATGCAGTATATCGGATTGGCAGTGCAGGTATGGCAACCGATTCGCTCCGCTTCCGCGCCGACAGCATCAACACTATCGCGTACCATCCCGACCGACCGCTGCTCTATGCGGCGGATGTGTCCGGCACGTTGGAAACGATTGATATGGAAACACTCACACGCATCCGCACCACCGACTTCACCGCACTTGGCTTTTGCTCGCCGTGTACTACACTGAACTACGTGTTCGCCACCGCCGACACACTCTTTGCACAAACCGACTCGCAACTGTTCCGCTCCGTCAATGGCGGCGAAACGTGGAATATCCAGAACTCCTCGATTCTACAAAATGTCGGCAGAGGTATTATCAACAGCAATGGCGATGTACGCTTTGTACGTACGACATTTATCAATCCGAAT
>JAEUSO010000447.1 GCA_016788605.1 Candidatus Kapaibacterium sp.
CGACATACTTTTTACAACAGTAGCTGTACCATCGCTAACGTTTTGTGCCCATCGCAGTTGCACAGTACCAGCAGTACCTCCGGTCACAACTACACCTTTTAAATGGACAAGTGAGCCGGTTGTTGATAAATTCCACGGACCGGATGGGTTAAACGCATATCCTGTACCTGATACTGTCATTTCCAGATAATCATCGGCACTGCCGTTTTCATCCCCACATGCCGATACCCACATAGATGCACCCGCTGGCAGAGTGAGTGCAAACTTTATATCACCGTTACCACCATAGACACGCATCATAACTTCAACCTCCCATGTTTGGTTTGCACCTATTGAAAAATCCAAATCATCATCATTCTGTAATGAAGTTGAGTTAGTAACCGACTCATCACTTGTTTTACGAACAAACGTAATTGCTCCTACCGAAGACCAGCTTAAAGCACCGGAGCCATTCGTAACAAGCGAGGCACCGGATGCACCATCGCTTGCAGGCAAGGTGTATGTAATGTTTGTGGCTTGCGCCTGTGCTTTGAATGCAGTATAGTTTGTTCCACTTCCACTCGGCTCGTCGAAACGCAATTCACGAGCAGTATTATCATTGTTATCAATCAAGATATTTCCATTTATTGTATGGATCATTTGACTTGGTGAGTCCGTATTGACACCGATATTACCATTGTTTTGAATAGTTAAAAGACTTGTACCCGACGCATTCCAAAATCGAGTTTTGCCATTATTGGTAGCATTATTTCTAAACGCCATATATCCGTCTGGTCCACCGTCATACTCTATATCGCATTCACCCCATGTACGCAGATATGAACTGTTATTTGTTAGGCGGAGATCACCGTCACTCACATCGAGCCGATAGGAAGGTGATGCAGTTCCGATTCCGACATTGCCATCATTGTTGATATGAAGCAGGTGTGTGTTTGATGCATTCTTGAAAGCAGTAAAACCGGTAACGGTACTACCATTATTTCGGAATGCCATACCGCCATCCGAACCGCCGCTGTATTCGATGTCAACTTCGTTACCGCCCCATGTGCGGAAATATCCACTACCACTGGCAACTTCAAAACTTCCATTCACATCTACTGTATATGAAGGCGTTGTCATACCAATACCGACATTGCCGTTCGGAACAAGCAAGCCGTAGTTATTCGTACCACCACTCGCACTTACGCTCAAGCCAACATTCGTTGAGCTTGTTCCCGTGTGCGTGTTACTGATTTGTGCGCCGTACGTTGTTTGAGTTGATGTGGCGTTAGCTCCGCTCATCGTCAGATTCAAGAGTGTCTGTGCATTGCTCGCCGCTGCTGTCGATGTTGTGCTCAGCGTCAGTGCTGATGTTCCTGCAAGTGTATTCCACTGCCACGTCTGACCGAAGCTCGAACTGTTGATACTGTTCGTTGCCGTTGCCGCCGTGATACTTGAGAGTGATGTTGATGTTGCCGATGCAACCCAACTCATGTTCCCGCTTGCATCACTGCTTAGGACTTGCCCGGCAGTCGGTGCGGTTGTTGGCAATGTATAGGTGATATTCGCTGTTTGTGCACCTGCTTGGATATTCGTTTGGAATGTCCGTGCGGGGTTCATCAGTTGCAACTGACCGGCTGTACTCGCCGCGCTTGTGTCAATTCTGATAGAACCTGCTACATGGAGCTTTGTCGCCGGACTGGTCACGCTCAGACCGATATTCCCTGACGAGAGCGTCGTGCCTGTGCCGTTGATTCCTGTGCCGTAAATCAAGTTACCTATCACAAGCT
>JAEUSO010000448.1 GCA_016788605.1 Candidatus Kapaibacterium sp.
TTCTTTCAAACGCGCAACAGTTGTTGCATCATACACAGGACTGAACCCTTGCAAGAGTTTCGAGCCGCATGTTGTTTGCAATCCCTTTGTACTGATGTTGTCTTTAACGGCTACGACCATACCTTCAAGCAATCGCTCTTCACCACGGCTAAACCGTGCATCCGATTCCTCTGCTCTATGCAGAGCATTCTCGTAATTATGAGCCAGAATTGCGTTGAGTGATGAGTTCGATGAAATTGCATCAACGAACATTGCTGTTTCTTGGGCTGACGTGGTGTTGCCGTCCCGGCGACGCTGCAAAAATGATGAGTAAGAGTGCATGATAGTACGTGCTGTCAGTTGTCGGTATTGGTTGGTGTACCCGATGTGCGGGCAATGCTGTCGGGATGTGGTTGTGGTGTAATGCGTAGTGATTCCAATGTCGGTTTATCCGAAGCCAGATCGGGTAACGGGTCGGGCTGAATATCAACCTGATTGAAAGGATCATCCATTTGATGTTCCTCCGGTATTGTTGGACTAACTGCCGGCTGTTGTGATGTTGTAGCGGGCGATATAGGTTGTTCAACACTCATTTCGCGGAATTGAGTTGTCAGTTCGTCCTGTGCTTGGCGGATTTTACGCATACCGCGCCCGACCATCTGCGCCACCTCCGGAATTTTCTTAGGTCCGAAGAACACAAGGATAGCAAGCACTATAAGGATGAGTTCACCGCCGCCGACATCAAACATGATACATCAGATTCTTGTTGAGTGGTCGAGTTATTCCGATTTCTTTTCTGTTGTTTTTTGCTCGTCGGATGTATTCGCTGCTTGTTTGAATTCCTTAATACCCGTTCCCAAGCCACGCATCAGTTCAGGAATTTTCTTTCCGCCGAAGAGCAGTGCGACGATAACACCGATGACAAGTAATTCAGGTAAGCCCATTCCAAATGGCATAATGCACCTATTAATAGTTTAGTGAGAATTGAGTTGTGGTAATAACCCTGTGTCAGATAGTATGTCACAGGTCAGGCAACGTGAGTAGCCATAACCGTGTTTGCCAACGATTGAAATATACCTAAGCCGTCAGTCCCGCCGACAAGTGCATCGCAGACACGTTCAGGGTGGGGCATCATGCCAAATACATTGCCACGTTCGTTAATGATACCGGCGATATTGTTGATTGAACCGTTCGGGTTCGATGCGTCGTCTTCCTCGCCATTGCTGTTCACATACCGTAAAACAACTTGGCGATTTGCTTCTAGCGAGGCAATTGTTTCCGCATCTGCGTAATAGTTGCCATCACCATGGGCAATCGGAATTGACAGCACTTGTTTATGTGAGTACGCCGACGTGAACGCCGTGTCTGTATTTTCAACACGCATCGTGACAGTGCGGCAACGAAACAGTTGATGTGAATTTCTGCCTAACGCGCCGGGCAAAAGCCCCGCTTCGGTGAGTATCTGAAACCCGTTACAGATTCCAATAACATAACCGCCGTTATATGCAAAGTCAACGACCGCCTTCATTAGTGGCGAGAAACGTGCAATTGCACCGCTTCGCAAATAATCGCCGTACGAGAACCCACCGGGAAGCACGATGACATCAATTCCATCGGGAATGGTAGAATCTTTGTGCCAGAGGAATTGTGATTGTGCACCGAGATTATACGATGTGGCATACAGTGCATCGTTATCACAGTTCGAACCCGGAAAACGGACGATACCGAAATGTACATTTGAGAAATCTGAAATACTCATTATTCCGCCCCGCTAAGGTGAATTGTG
>JAEUSO010000449.1 GCA_016788605.1 Candidatus Kapaibacterium sp.
CGGGCGCGCGGCGGTGCAATCGAACTTCTTTCGGTCGGTCCGAATCCCGCTGACCAACGCACGACGCTCCGTTTCATGCTTGATAACGAACGGACGGTGGCGATTGCCGTCTATGACATTAGCGGGGCGCGGGTGATGGAACTTGCCGACGGACAGCAATATCAACGAGGCGAAACAACGGTCGCGCTTGATGTAAGTTCACTCAGCTCCGGCGCGTACTTCGTCAGCATCATCAGCAATCGCGGCGAGCAAGCTACACAACGTTTAATAATTCAGCACTAACGGAAGGGAAATGATATGAACACGACTATGAAACCAACGACAACAACCGCCGCTCCGCTCCGTGCCGAATCAGTCACCGCCGTGCGGATGATGCGAACATTATTAACCACTCTCTTCTGCGGACTTGTGCTGATTGGCAGTGCAACAGTTTCGGCGCAGCAGACATCCCAAAGCACATCACCGCGATTTATCGTGAACGCTGGCAGTGATACTTCTTTCGCTCTGCGCTCCACATCCATAACTGCATCGGTGATTGGCGTGATTGCCGATGTGAATGTGCGGCAGGTCTATGTGAATACCGGAACAAGTCCCATCGAGGCAACCTACATTTTTCCCGCATCAACGAACGCATCGGTGTATGCAATGACGATGACCGTCCGCAACCGGATTATCAAAGCGGTGGTAAAGGAAAAAGAACAGGCGCGCCGTGAATACACGCAAGCCAAAAGCGAAGGCAAAGCCGCATCGCTGCTTGAACAAATCAACCCCAACGTGTTCTCGATGAATGTGGCGAACATCCTGCCGGGCGACTCGATTTTGGTGGACTTGCGCTACACCGAAGCCATGATACTTCGCAACGGCGAATACGAGTTCATGTATCCCGCAATCGTGGGTCCGCGCTACGTAAGCGGTATGGCGCAAACCGAGCGGCAAGGCGCACTCTACGGTGCTAACGCTCCGCAGGAAATACCGGGTGTCTTCACGTTCTCGCTCACGCTCTCGACCGGCGTTCCTGTGCGCGATGTAAAGAGTCCCTCGCATTCGTTGGACGTAAGGGCATTCGATGCGAAAAGCAACGCAGCGGCGGAGACAGGCGAGAAAGGAACAATCACAACCGTAGCGTTGAAGAGTGATGCGCTTCCAAAAAACCGTGATGTGGTTATCCGCTACCGCCTGACGGGACGCGCTATTGAAAGCGGACTGCTGCTAAGCAAAGGCAGCGGTGCGAACGGTGATGATGAGAACTTCTTTTTACTTATGGTGCAGCCGCCCAAGAACGTGGAGATTCCCAACACACCCCCGCGCGAGTTCATTTTTATCATTGATGTGAGCGGTTCGATGTGGGGCTATCCGATTGAAACGGCGAAGCTCTTAATGAAAAGTATTTTCAATACGCTGCGCCCGATTGACAAGTTCAATATCATGACCTTCAGCGGCGGGCAAATGGTTTTTGCCGAATCATCCATCGCGGCAACACCACAGAATATCGCCGATGCGAACAGGTTCTTGGATAACGGCTACGGCGGTGGCGGAACGGAACTTCTGCCCGCATTGAAACGCGCACTTGCCATGAAGATTGAACCCGGTTATGCCCGCTCGTTTGTTGCCATTACCGACGGCTACGTCACTGTGGAGCGCGAGGCATTCGATCTTGTGCGGAAGAATTTGAATAACGCGAACATCTATGCTTTCGGTATTGGCAGCAGTGTGAACCGCTGGCTGATTGAAGGGTTAGCCCGCGCAGGTAACGCCGAACCGATGA